>JBDRNN010000229.1:0-2765 GCA_043811145.1 Candidatus Bathyarchaeota archaeon | reverse complement strand
GTAGCTCCAAAAACAATCGCGTGTTTCTTGAAAACATCTAAATCCAGTGAATATTCTTTTCCATCTAATCTAGTTCCGATACGGAAAGTATTGGGTGCGACAGTTTCTCTTTGTTGATATTCATCAGATGCTATTTGAGAGAATTTAGCCAACACTAATACGGTTTGACTTAATAATTCATCCCGATTTATTAGACGAATATTTCCTTGGTGTTTAGCTTCGGTTATTGCATCGTCTGTAAAATAGGAAGTAGTAACTAGGAATCCCCCATCAGCCTGTTCTGCATGGATTGTTCCTGCAAGATCCCTTATCGTTGGAGATGCAATCTTATATCTCGGTTCATAACGTTTGCACTGAATGATGTAGAAGCGCTTTCTACCGATATCATCAATCTTCCATGCTTTTACATCACACCCTTTATCTTTGGGTCCCCCGACAACTCTAGCATCATATCCTTTTCTTCTAAAGTATTCCCCGACCCAACTCTCAAACATTTCATTTACCATTATATCGAGTGGGCAATAAGAATCGGGTAACCCATTATTATTTTTGTCTGTATATGTGAAATACTTCGAATGATCACTCATATGTTATTCAACAATGTATTTCTCCTTACAATACATAAACTTCTTGCAAATGTAGTTATAACATCTAGCTAGCTGAGGGCGGATCACAATTATTGTTTTTTCTCAGTATTTTCGCAATGATTTCATTAGACGTTTAATTTATATTCCTACTTTCTCCTTGCCGTAGAGCTTGAACAACATCATTTTCTAAGGTTTGGTTCAAACTCTCATAATCTTCATGCGTTCTATATTTTTCAATTTCATTTAATTCAGAATCTCCTTAAGGGAGGTATCAGAACCTACGGTTCTGATATTTGCAATCCGAAGGCCCCGGGTCCGAATCCCGGCCGGTCCACCACAAACTTTTCGGGGAAAAGTTTGATCAAAATGCAGATTTGAGTTTTCAAAGATATTGTCTGATTTTCTTGGCGGTCTCTGAAATCTCTTCGATAGGAGGATTATTTACTATGTAACGTATACATCTTCCTCCGTCGCCTTTGAATCTTGGAAAAATGTTCACGTGAAAGTGGGGAATCTCTTGACCTGCTGTTCTGCCGTCGTTTATTCCTATGTTGAAGGCGTCTGGGTTAAGAGCTTTCTTCAGTATACCCACGACATCTTTCGTCACTTTGAAAACGTCGACAACCAGTCTTTCATCCAAATCGGACAGCAGTTTTACATGCTTTTTGGGTATGACCAGACTGTGACCTGGGGCTTTCGGATTTATATCCAAGAAAGATACCACACTATCCGTTTCATAGATCTTCTCAGCCTTCTCTTCTCCCTCGGCTATCCTGCAAAATACACACTCATTCATCTCTTGTCCTCATCCTGTATTTTATTTGTTAAATTCATCGCTTTCACGCTAAACTTAACAGTAAAGTTCTAACTGAAAGACCGATTATAAGCAGGCTGACAACCAACATTAAAGGTTTAGTTGGTATCTTCTTGCAAGTGTAGGCTGCAAACGGAGCCATTGCTACACCACCGATTATCAACCCTATTATTATGTTAATGTGGCTTAATCCTAAGATGACGAAGAAAGTTGCAGCTTCTGCTACGGTGACAAAAAATTCTGTAATGTTGACTGAGCCTATAGTTAAACGTGGATTATGACCTCCAGCTATCAGCGTAGTAGTAGCGATAGGACCCCAACCTCCACCTCCAACAGCATCAAAAAAGGCCGCAAAAGCGCCTATAACTGGGATGTGTCTCTTTTTGATGTGAAATTTGATAGGTCCAAAGACTTTTGCCAAGATTATTGCACCCATTGCAAGCAGGTATATTGCGACGATAGACTTCAAAATGTTTCCTGAGATTGATGTACATACAAAAGCTCCGACAGCACCGAATATTATCCCAGTAACTACAAGACGTTTAATCATAGTCCTGTCTACATTGCCTAATTTAAGGTGGCTAACCCCCGAAGACAATGTCGTGAAAACTTCAGATGTGTGCACGCTTGCACTCGAGATAGAGGGAGGTATACCAAAGCTTAGGAGAATGGAGTTAGATGTTACACCATAACCCATTCCCAGTGCTCCATCAACTAGTTGAGCTACGAGTCCAATAACAACTCCAAGAAAAATTATTGATGGATCAAGTTGAAACAGAGTAAACTCGTACATACTCATAAACTCTTACCAGTTTGTTACTAACTCTCTAGTAACTGGACCTGTAACAATCTTTGCATCTACATGCCGGAGATTTCTCTTTTAAAAGAGTGTCAAATTGTTCAATATTAAATCATGCTTGTTTTGCCATTGCTTAACATATTCACTGTTCAAACCAGCGTTGATTGCTATTGGAATCATCAAGTCTTCCACGCTGCGTAGCTCGCATACAATTCTTGCCACTATATCGGCTCCGCAACACCTTACACAGATACCTTGCACAGCATCAATCTCTGAAAGCTCTATGTCATAAGCCACATTTGGATGATATTTGCAGAGGTTGATCAGCACCTTAAGCCCCATCCAACGCTGCAGACGTCTGTCGGGAAATCATAATACCCTTTTTCCTCAAGTCCGATACCATATCGACGACGGTAAACCGTACTTTTTCAACCACCACACACGTTTGTACAAGTGCCAAAATATAATGAACGTATATTGAAGCTGGGAAAAGATCGAATTAAGAAGGCGGGTTTACAGGTTACGGGTATGCCTGAGATTGGGCATCCAGCTGAAATAATATGTG
>JBDRNN010000228.1:0-2054 GCA_043811145.1 Candidatus Bathyarchaeota archaeon | reverse complement strand
ATGGAGACACCGTGGGGGAAAATAGGTGTACTTATCTGCATAGATGGCTGGGGATTTCCTGAGGGCTTTTATCGATTAAACGAAGAAGGGGTAGACCTTATCTTTAATCCCTGTCTGATATTCAAAAAGAAACCACAAAAGAGGATGTCGTTACTTTCTCGCGTTTTGGATTATAAAATTCCCATTGTTGCACCTAATAACGCTGTATGGCCATTACAAATATTTCCGAATGATTCAACCATGCGAGCCGAAGGAGGAGAGAGTCTCATAGTGGTCCCCCCCGCTTTCCAAAATCAGTATGATATAGAAAAATTCATGAGGGAGGCGGTGTCGTGCGAAGAGTGGATTGTGGCCGAGGGTGGTAAGGGAGAGTGTATCCTTTCTGCACGGATTAACCTTCAGAGTTTGAGACATTCACGTTCTATATGGAATAGCTGTTTTGGAGCTTGTTTACTTCGGTGATAACCAGGGTTCATAAGTTTATGTACAATGAACGCAGGTAAATGATAGTCGCTTAAGAAAGTTCTATTCTTAAAATCAACAAATAAAAATAAGGAGGTAATAATTATGGCTGAACCGTACCGAGCAGTTGTTATTCAATCTGATGTAGAACTAGTCGATCTGAGCCATTCTGAAGAACTAGTCAAAGAAACGATGAGCAAAAACCTTACTCGAATTTGTCAGCTAATAGACTGGGCTTCACGCGAAAAATCTCACGGGGAACATCTTCTAGTTGCCCTTCCTGAATCAATGTTGCATGGATTTCCTAGGGCTGGCTGGTCGTTGTCGGAGTTACTCAAAGCTTGCATAACAATCCCTGGTCCGGAGACAGATAGACTGTCTGAACAGGCGGTAAAGTATGGGATGTACATTGTGGGTCATTCCTGGGAAGTACATAAAGATTGGCCCGGCAGACATTTTAGTACTGCATTCATCATCAACGATACAGGGGAAGTGATTCTAAAATATCGAAAAATACAACCAGCTTTTGATATCGAAGCATCTACATCGCCTCACGATGTATTAGATGAATATATTGGGAGATATGGTGTGGATTCTCTCTTCCCTGTCGTTGAAACTCCTTTGGGACGTTTGGGATGCTTCATCTGCTACGATGGTCTCTTTCCTGAAGTTACGCGATGCTTGGCTTTGAAAGGGGCAGAAGTCTTAATTCGTCCCACATCCTGGCTCGGTGTTACCTGTGCTGAGCCTTACGACTGGTGGGAAATGCAAAATAGGCAACGAGCCGCTGAAAATATTTGTTACGTCATTGCGCCAAACGCAGGAGATACGATAAACAGCCCAGAAAGACCGCGGGCACATGTGCCAGGAAGGTCAATGATTGTGGACTATGAGGGAAGGCTCATGGCCAAGGCGGGAACTTCTGGAGAACTCACTATTGATGCAACTATCCATCTCGATGCTTTGTGGCACAAACGAAAACTGCACCAATGGAATCCTCTCGCCACTTTGAGAACTGAAGCTTATGCACCATTCTATCAACAGTCCTGTTATCCACCTAATCTTTGGAAGGATAAACCTCATGATAGCCTGAAACAGATAACTGATGCGATTTTAGGTAGTATACAGAAACTGAAAGATAGAGGCATCATAAGAACAAAAAAATAGGCAGTCTTTCGGAGGGTATTGGGTTTAGTGAAGGCGCGTAACACGCTTCACTAGATCCAAAGTGGAAGCAATGATAGTAAAATAGTGCAATATATAAACCACGTCCTTTTGAGTAACTTTGAGAGGTTTGATCTAATGATTACGCAGGTTTTATTGAACGGTTTTCTTATTGGAGGAATATATGCATCTTTTGCTGTTGGGTTTTCCCTCATATTCGGTGTTTTACGTATAGTAAACATTGTTCACGGGGAATTCATCATGCTTGGGGCGTTCATAACATACTGGCTATATATCATATGCGGGGTTGATCCTTTTCTCTCGCTTCCGATCTCCTTCATTATTTTATTCGCATCAGGATATCTCCTGCAACGGTTTGTGATAAACAGAATCATTGAATCGCCGGAAATTATGTCCCTTTTACTCAC
>JBDRNN010000227.1:0-5212 GCA_043811145.1 Candidatus Bathyarchaeota archaeon | reverse complement strand
TGTTGTGGAATCGAATGGAATTTCATATATTCTTGGCAGAGTGACTTTCAGCGTTTCCACATCAATTCGGGTCTTGTATGCTACCACGATCAGGGCCACTTCAGTAGGATCGCCATAGGCTTTCCAAACATTGTCTTCCCTCAGGAGTTTTGCGTTATTGCAGAGAGCCCCTATTCTAAGGGCAAGTTTCAGGTCTTCATCCTCAACTGACTCCTTTCCATTTTTCAAGAATTTGCCTTCAGGATTATACCCTGTTCCTGTTACTGCGAAGTCATTAAACCCAATGAACGTTCTCGTTATAGTCATCTCGTTCTTGGTAAGCGTACCCGTTTTATCAGTACATATTGTAGTAATTGCTCCCATCGTTTCGATAGCCGCAAGCCTTCGGATAAGCACATTTCTCTTTACCATTTTATACATTCCAAAAGAGAGAGCCACCGTTACGGCTACAGGCAGGCCTTCCGGCACAGCCGAAACAGCCTGACTTAACACTATCAATATGATGTCGTAAATCGGAAAACCTCGAAGTATACTAACAGCCATGGTTATTGCAATCATCAAGCCTACAACTTTAATGATCCATTTGCTGAAATGGGCAAGTCTGCCAAGGATCGGAATATCCTCTTTAGCTCCCTGCACAAACTTCGCAATTTTTCCAACTTCTGTATTCATTCCAGTAGCGACTGCCACTGCCTCACCATGCCCCGCCAACACTAAGCTACCGTTGAACACGATATTCTTCTGCTTGATAATAGTGGCGCTTTCCTCGACACTGCCGCTAAATTTCTCCACAGCGCCGGATTCCCCTGTCAACATCGCCTCATCCATTTTCAGATTTACGCAAGCAATAATCCTAGCTTCGGTGGGAATTTTGTCTCCTTGTTCAAAAACGATGATGTCCCCGGGAACGATTTCTTTGGTCGGAATCTCAGCTAGTGTACCCTCTCTCTTAACTTTAGCCTTAGGCGCGGCGAGTTTTTTCAATGCTTTAATCGATTTCTCAGCTCTACCTTCTTGGATGGTGCCGATAACTGAATTGGCAAGTAGGACTATGGCTATGATTGTGGCGTCAAGATAGTGCCCGAGAAAAGCGGCTATAATGGCTGCAAATATTAGCACATAGATAATTGGATTTTTGAATTGCCGGATGAATACCTGAATACCTGATTCCTTTTTGCTCTCCGCAAGCTCATTGTATCCGTAGATGGAAAGTCTATTCGCAGCTTCCTCTTGACTGAGTCCTTTTATCTGGGTCTTCAATTCATCGAAAACCCATTCTATAGGCTTTGAGTGCCATTCTTTCATTGCTAAACTTCCTTAACCAAATCTTTTGAGTACACTTCATGTAGTATGCGGTAAGCTTTCTTTAAGAAATGTCTAACCTTTTTATAAATTGATTTATTCTGCTGGTTAAAAAGCTCTTAATCATCCCCCAGATCGCAGAGAAACTGCTGGAGGAAGGCTGGAAGGTCAACGAACACACTGTCTGGGGCACCCTTCACAGCTCGATGATTAAGGAATTCACGGATGAACTCAAATGCATTGATCTCGTTCAGCATCCGACCGACAGACGGATGGTTTTCTACAAAATTAGACCGGATCATATGTTGCTTTGTCAAGAGCGGGCAGCAGGATTTGAAGTTTCTAGGCTTATTGGACAAACTAAGCTAAAATTGACTTATTGAAAGAAAAAAATAGGGGAAAATGTCTCGCATATGCAAAACATAGAGTGTTAAATGTAACTAATGTAAATTATATTTTGAAAATGAAGATGAGCAAGCTGATTCCTGAAGTTAAAAATATTGCACGTGACATTAAATCGATGAAAATTAGAGGAGCGGGAAAGATAGCTAGAGCAGCTGCAAAAGCTATAGTTTTGACCGTAAAGCATTCAGAGGCAAGAAATATCCCTGACTTTCTCATGGAAATTGAAGAAGCCTCACGATTGTTGCTATCGACTAGGCCTACTGCAGTAAGTTTGCCTAACACGATTAAGTTTGTAATGAAACATGTTTTAGAAGCTAAAGGTAGGTTTAAAGAAATCAATGAAATCAAATCGTACACAATAGATGTCGCCGAAAATTTTATTCAAGAATCTAAAGACGCTGTTAAAAAAATTGGTGAGATTGGCGCGAGAAGGATAAACAAAGGAGATGTTCTGTTGACCCATTGCAACTCTCAGACAGCTATAGAAGTCATAAAAACCGCATGGGCGCAAAATAAAAAAATAAAGGTCTTCGTAACGGAAACAAGGCCAAGATTTCAGGGAAGAGTAACTGCAAAAATTCTAGGTGAGAACGGAATACCAACAGTAATTGTAGTTGACAGTGCCGTCAGATACATAATGAATAAGGTGGATAAAGTTGTAGTTGGCGCTGACGCTGTAGCTGCAAATGGTGCTGTTGTGAATAAAATAGGCACAAGTACCATTGCGTTAGCAGCAAAAGAGGCCAGAACCCCCTTCTTTGTTGCGGCTGAGACCTTCAAATTTGACCCTGACACAAGTGCAGGGGAGCTTATCACCATAGAGGAGCGAGATTCCTCTGAAGTTATATCCAAAAGAGAGCTGGAAAAGCTGAGCAACATCAAAGTCTTTAATCCATCTTTCGACATCACGCCTCCAGAGTATATTGATTTGATTATAACTGAGAAAGGCGTAATTCCGCCGCAGGCAGCAATATCCGTCATCCAACAGGAGTTCGGTTGGACACTGTTTGAGAGAACTGGACGGCTTAATATAATCGAGGAAGAATAGGCGAAACACGTAGGAGATAAAATCATGCGCTATATTGATTTTGTAGAGTTAGGATACAAGCCCTCTTCATCAGATCTAGTCTGCAGTTTCTATGTTGAACCTGAAGGATTAACGTTGGAAGAAGCTGCGGGAGGCGTAGCTGCGGAGAGCAGTATCGGAACTTGGACCGAGCTCGGTACTATGAAAGAATACGTCAACAAACTTCAAGCTAAAGTTTTCGAGATAAGTGGAAACAATTTCAAAATAGCCTACCCGATTGAGCTGTTTGAAGAGTCAAACATGCCTAACATTTTAAGCAGTGTTGCTGGAAACATCTTCGGTCTGAAAGCTTTGCTTAACTTGAGACTTATCGATATGGATCTTCCTGAGAAACTTGTAAGAAGCTTCAAAGGTCCCGCACATGGGATAGATGGGATACGTAAGATTTTAAAGTTGGAGAAAAGGCCTCTTATCGGAACTATTGTCAAACCAAAACTTGGTTTAAACGTAGCGGATCATGCTGAAGTTGCATATCAGGCGTGGGTTGGAGGCTGTGACTTGGTGAAGGATGATGAAAACTTGGCAAGCCAGGGCTTCAACAAGTTTGATGAACGTCTGCTGAAGACTCTGGAAAAAAGAGAGTTGGCCGAAAAAGAAACTGGAGAGCGAAAAATGTACATGGCAAACATTACAGCAGAAACCAAGGAGATGATCCGGAGAGCTAGATTTGTTCGTGACAACGGTTGCGAATACTTGATGGTGGATGTCTTAACCTGCGGCTTTTCAAGTCTTCAAACCATACGAGATGAAGATCTCCAGTTGGTGATCCATGCCCACAGGGCAGGGCATGCGGCTATAACAAAAAGCTCAAAACACGGTATCTCTATGCGGGTTCTCGCCAAGGTTTTTCGTATAATCGGTGTAGATCAGCTACATGTGGGAACGGTTGTAGGTAAAATGAGCGAAAAAGCGAGCGAGGTTGCTGAAAACATCTCTGCACTCAAAGAGGAATTATATGGACTGAAAAAGGTGTTGCCCGTAGCTTCAGGAGGTCTACATCCAGGGTTGGTCCCTCCGCTCATGCAAATATTTGGCAACGATTTTGCAATTCAGGCAGGAGGAGGAATTCACGGTCACAAACAAGGTACAGTGGCGGGAGCTAAAGCCACAAGGCAAGCTGTAGATGCAACGTTAGAAGGAAAGACCCTAAAGGAATATGCTACGAACCATGAAGAGTTGCGGATGGCCCTAGAGATTTGGCCACAGTAAACTTGAAAAGTTAAAGATAAAAACTAATCTAGACACTCGGCCTTCGTTAATTCCTCTTGGATTTTCATTAACTTTCTGTAGGGGATACCTATTCTCGTTGACAGATTCTTCAGGTTAAGTGTTTGTAAATCCTTCAAAAGTATGATACCTGCTTTAGAAAACTTTCTAAAAGAATTTTTGTCAACTGATTTTAGAATTGTAATTGGATAGAGGCTTTTTTTCTCAATAAGTTTTTCAAGTCCTTTTTCGGTTGGACATCTCCACCCTGTAAGCTGCAAACCTTTGTATTCACCATATTTCCAAGCTTCCTGTGATATCTTTGTATTAGTAACAAGCCAAGCACTATCCAAACGTTCACAGAACCCTTTATTGTACCCTTCCTTCAGATCTAACAGGCGGGCATAAGTGTACATTACTTCCTTCAAGCCGGTATAGATTCCTGAAGCATTATGGTATTTGCATTCAACCATATGCTTTACCGAGCCACTATTGGAGCTCTCCTCAGCTATTATGTCAATTTCATGGTTAACGCTAGCTCCTTTTAGAATTACTCCAGTTCTGGTTCGATATCCATAGCTTTTTAGAATATGACTGACGTAGGTCTCAAAGGAGAAACCTGATGGTCCCATGCGCATTACAGCATCTTTAAGCCTGAACTTTAGTGCCGAGTTGCGTTCACATTTCACTAAAAGTTGGTAGACCTTTCTGTAAATTTCTCTTGTACTTATGCCATCGTAGGCAAATTTTGAAACTTTCTGAACGATCCGTTCTGCGGTATCTGGTGAAGCCCCAGTTCTTAAGCAAGATTTTCTTACTTTATCAATATCTAATAGTTCAGTTTCTCCTGAAGCCTTGACAACATGTATGACCAAGTTGTCCACCGCTTTTTATCTAAAGTTCTATGCTGAAACCACTAGCCGTGACAATTCAATACTGACTGTTTTATTTAACCCATCAGAGAACCTTTTCCTGCTTTCCCTAGAATGGCTGCACAGTATGTTTGGGTCATGTCGTTGAGGTTTTTTGCGATGTTATAGTAAGTGACAACTCCCTTCATTTTATTTCCCTGAACGATAACTAGTCTTCTAACATTCTTATCAACCATTTCCTGTGCAGCAGACATAGCAGAAAGTTTAGGACTAGCGGTGATCAAAGGTTTTGACATGATTTTAACAACCTCAATTTCATTTGGAGACAAGTTTTTTGCAG
>JBDRNN010000226.1:0-2952 GCA_043811145.1 Candidatus Bathyarchaeota archaeon | reverse complement strand
GGTGTTTAGATCCTCAGACAGTTGGGAGGTAGGCTTAGAAACAGCCATCCTTTAAAGAGTACGTAACAGTTCACCAATCGAGGGTCTAAGCCCCGAAAATGGAAGACACTAAGTCGATTACCGATACCTTGGATTTCGAAAGAAGTGGTAGGAAGGCGTCCTTAATGGGCAGAAGTAGGGTTGTGAAATCCTATGGACCGTTAAGGACTGAAAATCCTGACAGGAGTAGCAGCATAGCTGGGTTAGAGTCCCGGCCATCTAAAGGGCTAGGGTTTGCCAGCAATGTCGATCATCTGGCAGTTAGTCGATCCTAACCTAAACGTTAACCTACTTTAGGGAAAGGGAAATCGGTTAATATTCCGATACCATGAGAATACATGTGGCAACACAATCTAGAAACCAAACACTTCGAGATAGGTGGGCGCGAGTTAACTATTTAAGCTTGGGGAGATTCGTAAAGAAGAGAACCAAGTGAAGATAGGAATAGCTCCTCTTATGGGGAGTTCTACTGATTCTTGGAGACAGTGAAAATGGTTTTTAGAGGATTTCTCATGTTCGTACTCAGAACCGACACAGGTGCCCCTCTCTGAGAAGGAGAAGATGTGCTGAGATAACCCGGTTTAGGGAATTCGGCAAAATAGCGGCGTACCTTCGGTATAAGCCGTGCCTGTGATTTCGCAAGGAATCGCAGGTCGCAGTGACAAGGAGGAAGCGACTGTTTAACAAAAACACAGGGGACTGCTAGTCAGAAATGATTCGTACAGTTCCTGAGGCCTGCCCAGTGCCGGTGTGTTAATCTTGGTTCCAACCAGGTGAAGCCCCGGTAAACGGCGGCGGTAACTCTGACCGTCGTAAAGTAGCGTAATCTCTTGCCGTTTAATTGACGGCCCGCTTGAATGGCTTAACGACTTCCTCACTGTCCCAAACCGGGACTCAGTGAAAATGCTTTGTGGTGAATAGGCCACAGACCTTCAATGGGAAGCGAAGACCCCGTAGAACTTTGCTGTAGTCTGGTGCTGTGTTATGGTTCTGGATGCAGAGTGTAGGTAGGAGTTGCTAATGCTTGACTTTCGGGTCAAGTGGAGACGACAATGGAACACTACCCTTCTATAAGCGTAACGCTCACCACGACAGTGGGACAATGCTAGATAGACAGCTCGGCTGGGGCGGTACACCCTTGACAATCGATCAAGGGTGCCCAAAGGTCAGCTCATCGAGGTCATGGTAGAAATTCTATAATGATAATATTGCCCCAATATGATTGAATGATTAACGAGGTAACTAATGAGTATGAATTTCTATCACCTAAAAGAAATCTCGAGTAGAGTGTAAACGTAAAAGCTGGCTTGACTGGATTCTGCCAAATAAGGAATCCAGCCGCGAAAGCGTGGGTTAGCGATACATCGGTTACTCTTAATGGGTGCCGGTGGTATCAGAAAAGCTACCTCGGGGATAATGGAGTCGTGGCCTCCGAGAGTTCACATCGACGAGGCGCATTGCTTCTCCGCTGTCGGCTCCCCCCCTCCTGGCTGTGCAGCAGCAGCCAAGGGTGCAGGTGTCCACTGATTAAAGGGGGACGTTAGCTGGGTTCAGAACGTCGTGAGACAGTTCGGTCGTTATCTATTGAAGGTGTTGTTTGTCTGAGAGGAAGGAAACACAAGTACGAAAGGAACATGTTCCCGCGGCCTCTAGTGTACCGGTTGTGATTGCATCGCCGGGTAGCCACGCCGTAACGGATAACCGCTGAAAGCATCTAAGCGGGAAACCGACCTCGAAAATAGACGATCATTCACAATGCTGCTTGGCGACAAGCGGTTTTGTGGCGAAAACTCTTATAGACGATGAGTTTGATGGAGCAGAGGTGTACGCATCAAGAGTTCGCTCGAGATGTTTAGCCTACTGTCCCCAATCGTTTGAGAGACCTAGGTTGCTAAAGTTGGTAAGCTTATGATGGTTGAATTTTAATTTTTATGTTAGGGATAATTAATGAAAAAAATCTTGTTTATTGGTGCGATGGAGAAAGAGCTTCGAGATTTAATCGGTCTTTTTGGTTGTATTGAAAAGAAAAAATTACTGAATAAATATCCATTTTTTCTTGGAAAATGGTCAAATAATAAAAGGTTTGAGATAGGAGTACTTCTTTCATTTGTTGGGGATACCAATGCTGCTGTGTCATCCATTGTGACAATTAAAGAGTTTGATCCAGATTATGTATTTAAAGTGGGTTGTGTTGGAGGCACCTCACCTGGTATCCATAAATCAGATATTATTGTTCCCTTAGGTTTTTTCCATAGCGGATCGTGGATAACAAGATCTAATAAAGATAATTCTCCAACTTCAGACGCATCTTTATGGCAATCAGTTTTCGGTAAAAAACCATATCAAGTTAATGATCAGAACTTGGGTTATATTCCATACTATTTTCAATCAAGCAAAGAACTTGTTGTGAAATATGAATCCTTGTTACAACGGAAAAAACAAGATTATCACAAAGCACATATTGGTGGAGGTAACATGTGGTTTTTTGAAAGAAATTTTATGGAAAACGTAGCAAAAAATGTGATACCTCAAGACTCAGGAGTGAAACATTGGGTTTCCGACATGGAATCATTCGCTATTGCTCATACATGTTTTGTTACTAAAAAATCTTTTATGGGTTTTTATGTTGTCTCAAATAGTGATTATTATGAGGATGAAGAATATGTTCCAGAAGAAATTAGAGGAATGATTAAGAACAAACTTGTAACTAATATACCGAAATATATTGCTTTGTTATAACTTTAAAGCTGATAAGCCTGTGATGGTTGAAAATTTTTTCTGGGATTTGATAGCCTATTAATCAAATAAATACATCATTTTAGACTCTATTATTGCATCATAAACTTTCACATATTCAAGTAATTCACTTCTCCCCTTTGAAGGATAACATGGCCCCATAATTAAATCTAACCC
>JBDRNN010000225.1:0-10025 GCA_043811145.1 Candidatus Bathyarchaeota archaeon | reverse complement strand
AGAAGTTTAAAACCCGTTATTGGTGTTCCTGTAAACTCTAAACTGGGAGGTTTAGATGCTCTGTTGTCTATAGTTCAGATGCCCAAGGGAGTACCCGTTGGATGTGTAGCAATCGACGGTGGAGAGAATGCCGCATGGCTCGCCTGTCAAATTCTCGCCGTTAAGAATCCTGAGCTATCCAAGAAACTAGCGGAGTATAGGCAATGAAAAAGAAATGGACGTACGCTAAGGCTGGAGTTGACATAAGTCAAAGCAACAAGGCTCACGCTGAAATAGGTAAGCTAATTAAAAAAACCTTCAAGATCAGGACCGGAAAATTTGGCAACGTTATAGGTAAATTTGGACACTACGCCTCGCTTATTGACACCGGAGGCAAAAGAGCCTTAGCACTTCATGCTGACGGTTGCGGTACAAAGGTGTTGATTGCCCAGCTTTTGAACAAATACGACACCGTTGGCATGGATTGTGTCGCCATGTGTGCAAATGACCTGATTTGTCTTGGCGCTGAACCTTTAGCGCTTGTGGATTATCTAGCGGTTGAGAAGCCGCATAGCCAAATGATTCAAGAAATAATGAAAGGTTTGGTAAACGGAGCTAAAATTGCTGGCATGGCAGTTATCGGGGGAGAGACAGCCGTTATGCCTGATGTAATAAAAGGCGCGGTGAAGGGTAAAGGATTCGACCTCGCCGCTTTAAGCTTAGGTGTAGTTGAAAAAGAAAAAACAATCACCGGCGAGAAAATTTCGCCTGGTGATGTTGTAATTGGATTAGAAAGTAGCGGTATACACAGTAATGGTTTAACTTTGGCAAGAAAAATTTTCGAGGACGCTGGGTTAAGCGTAAAAAGTAAGCCGAAAGAACTTGACAGAACTGTTGGAGAAGAATTGATTACACCTACAAAGATCTATGTTAGAGAAGTTTTGCAAATGTTGCAAAAGGTTGACATTCATGGGCTGGCAAATATTACTGGCGGAGCGTATACCAAACTTAAGCGATTTTGGGACTATGCTGATGTTGGTTTTTCATTGAATAAAATGCCTAACCCTCACAAGATCTTTAAGGTTATGCAAGAACGGGGAAACATCTCCATAGAGGAGATGCATAAAACCTTCAACATGGGTATAGGGTTCTGTATAATATCTCCTAAAGCAGAACTACAAAAGATAAACAATATTTGTAAAAAGCATCGAACCCGAACCTTCAATCTTGGGAAGATAATTGCTGAAAAAGAGATTAGAATAACACCCTACAAAAGTAAGGAAATTTGTCTCTAAACTTTGGTCAGATATGATTTCTATGGGATTTAAGTCGAGAACTGAGACTCCAACTCAGCTGGGTGAATCCTACCTTCTTTCTGCAACTTACAGTGGTGAAAGAAGGTGCGTCATGTTAAAATTATTCGAACCTAAAACAGGAAAGATCTATTTTTGGTATGATAACACTGGGCACAAACCTTACTGCCTAACCAACCTGTCGGTTGATGAGCTACAAAAAATCCCGAGCCTCCTCTCTGCTGAAGGTTTTGATCACTTCGAAACGATTGAAAAAATCGACTCTTTGAAAGATCAGCCTATTACGGTTACGAAGATAGTTGCTAACGATCCTCTTTCAATCGGTGGAAGGCCTTCTGGGTCAATTCGAGATATATTGCCTCGCTCTCGACCAGACGATCCAAATCTCAAGGTTTGGGAAGCTGACATAAAGTACTATGAAAGCTTCATCTATGACAGAAATTTAGAGACTGGGATGCCGTACCGAATAGAGAACAACAATCTAATCCCCGTAGAGTCTACTCCTTCCGTTGAACTGCAACAAATTGAAACGATATTCAAAAACGAGTCAAAGGAGTTTCGGGAGTATATCAAAAGCTGGGTTAGTCTTCTTGAGTACCCAGTTCCGAACTTGAGATGTGCTGCGTTAGATATTGAGGTTGAATCCCCTTTTTTAGATCGTATCCCTGACCCAAAAGAGGCAGCTAATAGAATAATTTGTGCCTCCATAAAAACTACGGATGGGGTGGAAAGAGTTTTGCTTTTGAAGAGATCAGGGGTTGAAGAGGGTACAGCAGAGCTTCCCGATGATCTGCAGCTTACTTACTATGACGATGAGGGGAATTTGGTTGCAGAACTTCTTAAGATCCTTACAGAATACCCGATAATAATCACTTTCAACGGAGACGAGTTTGATCTTAGGTATATATGGAACCGAGCTCAAAGGCTCGGTTTTACGAGGGAACAAATTCCAATTGAAATGGGACGAGAGTTTGCTCTTCTAACATATGGTACTCATCTTGATCTTTACAGACTCTTTTTCAATCGATCAATTCAAGTTTATGCCTTTGACATGAAGTATCGAGATAAATCACTTCAAGAAATCTCTACAGCTATACTGGGATACGGAAAAATCGATTTAGAACGAAGAATCTCTGAATTATCTTACAGTGAATTAGCAGCCTACTGCTTCCGAGATTCGGTGTTAACCTATGAATTGACTGCCGTCGACGACAATCTACTTCTAAAACTAGTTATAGCCCTGTCGAGAGTTTCGAAAATGCCACTTGATGATGTCATTAGACAGGGGGTTTCTCACTGGATTCGAAGCTTAATGTACGCGGAGCATAGAAAGAAAGGTTTCTTGATTCCAAGCTCGAAAGAAATCGAAAGTAGTAAAGGAGTGCGAGCGACAGAAGCGATAATCAAGGGAAAAAAATATCGGGGAGGCATAGTTATCGAGCCAAAGCCTGGCGTTAACTTTAATGTAACAGTTTTAGACTTTAGCAGTCTCTATCCGAGCATTATAAAAAGGTGGAATCTGTCATACGAGACAGTTTTATGCCCTCACGAGGAATGCAAAACTAACTTAATCCCCGGAACGCCTCACTGGGTTTGTACAAAAAAAACAGGACTCTCTAGTCTTCTCATTGGTTCTTTGAAGGATCTGCGCGTGAAATGGTATAAACCCAAAGCTAAAGACAAGGCTCTCTCAAAAGAAGTTAGGTCTTGGTATGCGGTTATCCAAAGGACTCTTAAAGTTATTCTGAATGCTTCGTATGGTGTTTTTGGTGCTGAGCATTTCGCCCTTTACTGTCCACCTGTCGCTGAAGCTACCGCTGCTATAGGGAGATACGCTATAACTTCTACAATCGACAAGGCACAAGAGTTTGGAATAGAGGTAATTTATGGAGATACTGATTCAGTTTTTTTGAATAATCCTTCCGGAGATCAAATCAATAGTCTTGTTCAGTGGTCAAGAGATTCGTTGGGAATGGATCTTGATGTGGACAAAATATATCGTTATTCTGTCTTCTCCACTCTGAAAAAGAATTACATCGGTGTATATCCCGATGGCAGTGTCGACATTAAGGGTTTGGTAGGCAAAAAACGAAATACTCCTAAATTTTTGAAAGAATCTTTTGTCTATCTGATTCAAACTTTGAGTGAAGTAAAATCTGAGGCAGATTTTGTCTCAGCTAAGAAGCGAATCAAGGAAATTGTGAGAGAATGTTACGTTAACTTGAAAAATAAGAAATTTCCCCTTCTGGAGCTTGCTTTCATTATGGTTTTGAGTAAAGGTCTGGACGAATACAATAAGACGACCCCGCAACACGTTAAAGCTTTGGAGCGGTTATCGCCCGAAGATACAGAAAGAATCGGTGCTGGATCTGTTATAAGCTACGTAAAGATCAGACGGGAACCGGGAGTAAAGCTGGTTGACAGGGCTTCCATCGATGAAATAGACACAGCGAAGTATATCGAGCACATTCGTACAACCTTTGAACAAGTTTTGAATGCCCTCGACATAGACTTTAACGACATAATAGGCATCGCTAAATTGGATCTATTCATGGAATAGCATAGCATCGAAAATGAAACTTTTATGCTTTAGTTTAGGCTCCAAACTTGTGAGTTTTTCCTAGAAGATTCATCAATGTGGGCATGAAATCCATTCCTCGTATCCTGCCCAACCCTCCCCGAGCGCAATCTCTTTCCGAAAATGTTGAAACACTGTCACTTAGCACACCAAAACCTGCGATAGAAACGGGCACTGGGTCACCTGCGTGAGCCTTGAGTGAAACTGGAGTAGCGTGATCAGCGGTCAAGGCAATACACACCTCATCAAGGTTCAAATTCTTGAGAAGATAGTCTACCATTCCGTCAATTTTTTCCACCATCATAATCTTTTGCTTAAAATCACCGTCATGACTCGCGTTGTCAGAGCCTTTAACATGAATCAAAGCTAGGTCATATTTCCGAAGGCTTTCAACAGCAACTTTTGCTTTCGCTTCAGCATCTGTTTCAACTGTTCCTGTGGCACCAGGAACCTCAATAGGGGTCATTCCTGCAGTGACTGCAACCCCCCTAACGAGTGCATTGAGGACTATGCAGGCTGCCTTGATGTTGTATGTTTGCGTAAGAGGAGTTACCGCGGGTAGCTTTCCAGCTCCCCTGAAAAGAAGAACATTTGCAGGTGGGCTCTTCTTCTGTTTGCGCTCTAGGTTAATGGGGTGTTTATCAAGAATTTCATAGGTTGTCTTAGTTAACTCATTTATGATATCTGCTGTTCTCTTCGCCTCAACGTTTGTTTCAACACAAGGTTTTGCTTCCCTGACCTTAGCCAGTTCTTCAGGGTCTGAGTCAGTCACCTCAGACGAAAGTCCAGTTCCCCTCAATATCAGAGCTCCTCGATGCTCTACTGTGTGCCTAAATATTGCTTGAACGTTTGGATATTTTGACAGTTTAACACTGTCTAAGGATTTAGACAATTCTCGCGCGGTCTCAGTTCTAATTCTTCCAGCTCTCCTGTCAACCACTATCATATTGTTGTCTACTGTTCCAAAGTTGAATCGAAAGGCTACATCTTCAGGTTTTAATTCAATTCCTGCTCCAACTGCTTCAAAAGCGCCCCTTCCACGGTACACTTGGTGGGGGTTATATCCGAATAGAGCAAGGTGAGCGGTGTCGCTGCCAGCTGGGATTCCAGGTGATATGATATCCATAATTCCGTTTATGCCCCGCTTAGCGAGGCTATCCAAGGCTGGCTTATTGGATGCTTCAATTGGTGTTTTGCCGTTTAATTCTTTTACAGGCCTATCTGCTAGACCGTCGCAGATTATGATAACTGCCTTCAAAGTTGCATCTTCTCCGATCTATATTCAATAAATTACAGTTAAATACTATAGGGCTCTTCAAAAATTCTTGCCTCAAGTAAATGCGAATCTTTCAAAACATGGAATGTTAGGTTCATTCTAAACTCAAATCGCATAGGTTAACTAATTTTACGTAACCTACAGTATATTATTTAAATTAAAGCGGTTAATTTGAAGTGGGATTTGTAGTGAAGACAAAGAGGGAAAAGTGGAGCGCCAACTTCAGCCAATGGTTCCATGATGTAATAGACAAAGCGATGATAGCGGACTATCGATATCCTATCAAAGGTTGCGGAGTCTGGCTTCCCTATGGTTTCAAGCTCAGAGAAAAGATACTTTCCATAATACGTAAACTCCTAAATGATAGTGAACATGAGGAAGTTCTGTTTCCACTCATGATCACATCAGAAATGCTTAGGAAAGAAGCTGAACATGTAGGAAGCTTTGAGGATCAGACATTCTGGATAACACGTGCAGGTGGAAAAAAACTAGATGAAGAAATTGCCCTGCGCCCCACAAGTGAAACCGCCCTAGCGCCAATGTTTAAACTATGGATACGTTCACATCAGGATTTGCCCAAAAAAATCTATCAAATAGTCAGCGTATTTCGCTACGAAACAAAGGCCACCAAGCCTCTCATTAGATTGAGAGAGGTTAGTACTTTTAAGGAAGCTCACACATGCCACAAAAGTTTTGAAGATGCCACTCAGCAAGTTGACAAAGCTGTTGACCTTTACATCCAGTTCTTTAACAATCTCTGCTTACCGTACCTAATCTCTAAACGACCTGCTTGGGACAAGTTTGCAGGAGCCGAGTATTCTATAGCGTTTGATACCCTGCTCCCTGATGGGCGAACTCTGCAAATCGGTACTGTTCACAATCTGGGACAGAACTTTTCAAAAGCCTTTGACATATCCTTTGAGACAGAAGATGGACAGCAAGATTACATATACCAAACAAGTTACGGTATCTCTGAACGGGTAGTTGCAGGCGTAATTGCAATTCACGGTGATGACCATGGGCTTGTTTTACCTCCTGATTTAGCGCCAATCCAGGTTGTTATTGTTCCGATACTCTACAAAGGTTTTGAAGAAGAAATCACCGATAAAAGTAAGGCAATTGAGGAGCTCGTTAAAAAAGAGGGTATTAGAGTTGAAGCTGACTTTAGAGATAAACTGACTCCTGGATCTAAATTTTATGAATGGGAATTGAAAGGAGTTCCAATTCGAATCGAAATCGGTCCTAGGGACATTCAGCAACATAATCTTTTGATCGTAAGGAGAGATACTTTAGAGAAAAAAGTCATCAATGAAGATGAAGTTGTAGAGCAGATCATGCTTTCCTTTACCGATATGAAGCAAGATTTGGCTGATCGCGCATTGTCTTGGTTCAATAACTATTTACACTGTGCAGATACGGTTGATGAAGCCAAGGATTTTCTCAACAAAAAATTTGGAATAGTTGAGGTAGGTTGGTGTGGCAACACGGATTGTGGATTGAAGGCTGAAGAAAAAATAGACGCAACAGTTCTTGGAACCCAGTTTAAGGATAAAAAAGAGTCCCTCTTGCAAAATTGTTTGATATGCAATAAACAGGCAAAGCTTACTATGAGGTTGGCTAAGTCAACCTGAGCGAAACACAAGTATAAATTTGATGAGATTGTATTTAATTAAGCGAGGTTAGTGCAGATTCCGTTTAATATTGGTGAAAATTATGACAAAAAAGAGAAAAAGTAGAGGAAGGGCGAAAGGTGGAAAAGGCAAGAGTGGTCTAACTCAATGCAGTAGCTGTGGATCTCTAGTTCCAAAAGATAAAGCTAAAAAATCCACTAAATGGGTCTCTTTTGTCGATGGACCATTATCGAAGGAATTAAGGGATCAAGGCACCTTCATTGCTAGAGAAAGAGTGACAAAATATTACTGTGTTTCTTGTGCAGTGCATCGTGGAATTGTTAAAGTAAGATCTAGAGTAGATAGAAAGGGTCCTGCGCCTTAGTTTAAACGTCCTTGCTAAGCACTTTCGGAAGTGAAGGTAAGGGTAATATCTCCTTTAGTTGATGTTAGTTGTGTAGCATAAGGGTTGATGTGTGATATGGTGAGTCGTGTAAGAGATATTATGGTCACTGATGTAACGACCGTAGAATCTTCTGCAACCGCTCTTGACGCTGCTAAAGTTATGGGCGAAAGCGGAGTAGGGTCAGTGGTAGTGTTAGAATCCTCCAAGCCTGTTGGAATCTTAACTGAAAGAGACTTCATTACTAAAATCGTTAGTAAAGAGGTTAACCCCGCGGAAGTCAAAGTATCTGACTTTATGTCAAAACTGTTGATAACAGTTCTTCCAGACGTAGATATATCCAGTGCTGCCTCGATGATGAGTGAACATGGCATTAATCGATTGCCGGTTGTTTCGGATGGTAAACTGTTAGGAATCGTATCTGCAAAGACTCTGCTAGAAAATATTACGAAATATATCAGCAGTTTATTTGCAGAATATATGACGGTTTAAAAAAGTCATCTTCAAGTGTTTGCTTTACTGCCTTTTGGTTCTTTTTTCATTTTTCTGTAAACATGTATTCCTCTTTGCAGAACAGTTATGTTGGTCAAAATAGCAATTATGAAAATTCCAATATCGGGTCTAAGAAAGATACTTGTTGCAATCAGAATTAGTATTCGCTCGGGTCTTTCTGCGATGCCTATGCCTGACAGCTGAACTCCAAGGCTATCTGCTTTTGCTCTTGTGTAGCTTACAATTATTGAACCAAATATTGCTATTATTCCCCACACGATAGTGCTAATCCCTAATGTGGAGCTGTTCGTAGCTGTTCCAAATATTATTCCAAAAATAACTATCGAGTCAGCGTACCTATCGAGCACCGAATCTAGGAAACCTCCAAAAGCTGTAACGTTGTTGCTCAGTCTCGCCATGGCACCATCTATTATGTCGCTGAATCCTGAAACAGCTAGGACGATAGCAGCAAGCCAGATATGCCCCACCGCACTGGAGGCGTTGAAATATAGAAAAGCAGCATAAACGGACAGTATTAAACCGATAACGGTCATTACGTTCGGTTTGATTCCTACTTTCAGTAGGACTCTACTGACTCCATCGGACATGTTTTTGAGTTTTATTCTAATTTTTGAGAGCAAGAAATGCTTTTCACCAAACTTTGAGCAGTGAATATTTCCCCTTATAGCCTAGGCTGTTTTAAGCATTGTCCTGTTAGAGATGTTCCCTGGCTAACATGCGCTAATGGACTGTACTTTTTATATAAAGGCAATGTAAAAATAAAGTTGTTAACGTTTCATTTAGTATGTAACGCGATGTGGTTGTGAGTAAGTTGGGTAAGGTATCAGCTGGAACGGGTTGCAGTGTTGAAGATTGTACACAAACTGCTATTCGATCAATTTCTGTGGATAAAGCCAAATCGGCAGGACTGAAAATAGGGAATGTTAAAAGGGCATACCTCTGTAAAGAGCATTATAAAGCCTTGAAGAAAAGTTTGAAAAAGGAGAAACTTATTGAAAAGTGGAGACATATGGGATGACTCCATACTTTTCATGTCTCTGAATAAGTGAGCCTCTATGAAGATTCTGTTAATTCATGCTGATCATTTCGAGTATGAAGTCAAAGAAAAAGCGATTAGGGATCCTGAAAAAATTTCTGACCAACAAAAAACCGATTCTGTTGACGAGGTTTTGGTTGTCTACTGTGCCGTTGAAAAAACTGATGAAAGTGATACAACCCGAGTTGTACAGGAGACTGCAGATTCTATTGAAGATGTGGCTAAATCTGTCAAAACCGAAAATATAGTAGTTTACCCCTACGCGCATTTGTCATCCAATTTAGGTTCTCCACAATCTGCTGTAACTCTACTGAAACAACTTGAAGAGGAATTGATTAGAAGGGGATTGAAAACTAAGCGTTCCCCCTTTGGTTGGTATAAAAGTTTCAAAATAAGCTGTAAAGGCCATCCCCTTTCCGAACTTTCGAGAACTATTGTTCCCAAGGAGCCAGCGAAGATTCATAGGCCTGTGGAAACGGTTCATAAAATTTTAACACAAAACATGGAGTTGCAAAACCCCGTGGAGTACGTTTATCGTTCAGGTGAAGAAGATTTTAAAGCTCTTGTGGACAAGGAAGCGTTGAAGAAGCAGTTACCTGGAGGAAAAGAACCCCGGTTTCTAAAGTACTGTAGCAAATTTGGTGTTCAATGGGAACCCTACTCTGATCTGGGACACATGCGATACGGTCCAGAAGCCAATTTAATTTTTGAACTTATATGCGATTATGCTGGACAGCTGGTAGATTCTCTGCCCATCCCTGCTTTCCATGTCAGGGGAACTAACATGTTCAATCTTTCAGTTCCGGCAGTTAAAGAGCATGCAGAACTTTTCGGTGGAAGGCTATATGAATTAAATATTGAGGATAAACAATTTCTTTTACGATATGCAGCATGTCACCAACAGTTTGCTATGATAAAAGATTGGATACTGAGCTACAAAGATCTCCCTTTGGGAGCTTTCGAGATAGCTGATAGCTATCGTCTTGAACAAGAAGGAGAATTACTTCTCTGTTTTAGACTCCGCAAATTGCACATGCCTGACTTTCACATTTTCTGTAAAAACTTGAATGAATCTCAAACTTCTGCGTTGATGGTGCATAAAAAAATCTATGAGGAAATAAGGAAGCTTGGTTTGGATTACGTTTCAATTTACAATGTTACTGAAAGCTATTTTAATCAGCACCAAGATTTTTTCAAACAGCTACTTAAAATCGAAAAGAAACCGGTTCTTCTGAATTTTGTCCCTGAACTATACTATTGGGTACTAAACGTAGAATACAATATAATTGATGAGCTGGGGAGACCTAGGGAAATTGG
>JBDRNN010000224.1:0-2067 GCA_043811145.1 Candidatus Bathyarchaeota archaeon | reverse complement strand
GGTCTTTACCTTTGCCCCCGGTTTCTACAATGTTTTTTGTTAAAGCTTCAAATACGGTAGACTTACCTGACTGGGGAAGACCTGTTATTCCTAATTTCATATAATTTCCTTATTGTATTTCGTTTCAACCTGCTTTTTTGCATACACATTAATTCTTCTAAAGGTTTCGAAACACGTTCCATCTTTTTGCATTGTTGCATCTATCATCTGATTAACTACTGTATCTCGAAATTCCTGTTTATCATTATCATCAACGTATTTCAGGATTGGGACAATGCTTGGCTGATCTATCCATTTAATCATTGCTTTTTTATCAGGAAAATATCTGTCGGCATTTTCTTCCCATACTCTTTTTTCTTTAAATGGGAACTGCTCTAAAAGAGCTTTATATTCATCTATATTGGGCATATACCAGGGCCAATCAAATTCTTTGAAGTAGGCAGCGAATTCTTCTTTGTCCATTACCTGCTTAATGACTTTGAAAAAATTTAAACAATTACCTTCTGCGGCAAAGTTAAAACGTACAATTCCATTATCACGCAAGCTATTATACACGTTATTCAATAATTTTCCATGATCCTTTACCCAGTGCAAAGTTGCGTTAGAAAATACAAGGTCAAATTCGGATTTAAAATCTATTTCATTTATATCCATTATCTTAAATTCAAGATTCGATCTTTGATGTTTTATGGCTGTCTTGATCATTCCTTGAGAAGCATCTATGCCTAAAACAAAACCTTGAGGAACAAGAGCCGCCAGTTCTGCACTCAAAGCTCCATCACCGCATCCAAGGTCTAATATACTCTCATCTCCCCTGAGTCGGAATTCCGAGATAATCTTATTACCCCATTCTTTTTGGTGAGTGGATGCTTTCCTATATTTTTCGCCATCAAATTCAAAAGTCATTTCAGTCCTTAAAATCTATATATAGTGGTTCTCAAAGATATTTATGACTTTTTTCTTTAAGGGTAAATACC
Source organism: Candidatus Bathyarchaeota archaeon (assembly GCA_043811145.1). GTDB lineage: Archaea > Thermoproteota > Bathyarchaeia > Hecatellales > Hecatellaceae > JBDRNN01. Next base: position 1,090 of record JBDRNN010000224.1, on the reverse strand, counting down.
TCTTAGCTCCATTGCCTTAGCAACACGCCCCACCCCGAGAACGTATGCTCCGGTGCGCATGTTAACTCCTTTCTGTTCAGAAATTTCAACAACCTCGCCGAAAGCACGTGTAAGGATACGCTCAAGACGCTTTGATACTTCACGTTCGCTCCAGAGAAGTTCTTGAACATTCTGGACCCACTCAAAGTAAGAGACTGTCACCCCGCCGGCATTAGCAAGAATGTCGGGTAAAACAGTTATGCCTCGGTCAAATAGAATATCATCCGCCTCTGGTGTGGTAGGCCCGTTAGCTCCTTCGACGAGCATCCTGCATTTTACTTTGGATGCGTTAAGTCCTGTAATCTGATTCTCCATCGCAGCAGGGATCAGGATATCACAGTCTAATTCCAGAAGCTCTTCATTGGTAATCCCTTCGGCTTCGAGTTTCTCAGGCAAAAAGCTCTGATAGCTTTCTTTACAAGCTATCGCGCGCTCCATGTTAATTCCATCAGGATTGTACAACCCTCCCTTGGAATCGCTAATCGCAATTATCTTAGCACCTGCATCGTTGAAGTACTTTGCAGCAACGCCGCCTACATTGCCTGCGCCCTGGATTGCTACTCTTAAGCCATCCATAGATGAACTTAACTTGAAATGGCTGACTGCCCTGGCAGCCACTATAAAAACTCCCTTTCCAGTGGCCTCCAATCTTCCCACAGATCCACCGAGTTCTATCGGTTTTCCTGTAACTACCTCTCGCACCGAGTACCCCTTGAGAATACTGTACGTATCCATGATCCAGGCCATCACCTGAGGATTTGTATAGACATCCGGAGCTGGAATGTCGGATTCCGGGCCTATAAACGGGGCAATTTCCCAGGTAAAACGACGGGTCATATTTTCAAGTTCCTGTAGTGACATCTCTTTAGGATTGCATGTTATGCCACCCTTAGCGCCCCCGAACGGGATGTTCACTAAACCTCTAGGCGACACTCACCATGAATAGTATTGGGGTCTGGGTTAGTGGCACCTCAAATTATAGCTGGAAAACCTTACTCTTTCAACAGTCAGGTAGCTAGCGCTCGGCCAGCTCTACTATGGTAACCCCGGC
>JBDRNN010000223.1:0-3298 GCA_043811145.1 Candidatus Bathyarchaeota archaeon | reverse complement strand
AATAACCTCGTTTGCATCTTGCTTCCAAACAAAATCTCCAATTTCATTTCAAAGCTACCCGGAAAATGAAATTTTATTTGGCTGCAATTAGTGTACCGATGTTTTCTCCCTTAATGGCCTTATCTAAATTTCTCAGGTTTTCTCCATTTATAAAACGGGCATGGATTTTTGACCTTTCCATAACTTTTATAGAGATCGGGTCAAGGGCATAGGTGCCTGCCTGATATTTCTCCGACAAGGCCAGTTCAATCATTTTTTTTGTTGTTATCTTTTTCAGTTTTTTAGCATTTCTATATTTTTTTGGGTCACAAGTATAGATTCCATCAACATTGCTTGCTATAATGTACAAGTCGGAGCCAGTTGCTTCAGCTGCCAATGACCCAACAGCAGTTGTCGAATGGCCTGGCGTGAGCCCTCCCATCACTACAATTTTACCCAAGGAGTAAACTTTTCTTACATCTTCTAGCGTGGTTGGCACTTCAGGATATGCCAGTTCTCCAAGTTTCGAAATAATTAAACGAGCATTCAACCTTGAAACTTCGATCCCTATCTGGTCACAGACAGTTTCATCGGCTCCTAACATCCTGGCAATTTTGATATACCTTCTAGCTGTTTCCCCTCCTCCCGTTACGACTAAAAAGCTACAACCTTTCTTCCAGTGATTTTTAATTGTCGTAGTATATGCAGCAATCTTTTTCAAATCTGGTTGATTGGGGAAAGCATGTCCTCCAATTTTTAAAGTAATCTTCAGTTTAGATGCCTCGCCTTTCATCCATTATCTTGTTTGCTAAATTACTTTATATTTACGGTGTACAAAGAAATCTTGACTAAAAGTTTAAAACGTAGCAATCATAGAAATTGAAGTTTGCATAATCAATAGTTATAATGGGATAGATTTAATGCAAGATTTGGAACATAGCAAAGATGATAAAGAACATAGCAAGTCCCTCGAGCTTTATAGGACTAAAAAATTACTTGATACGTTGGCCTCTAAAGAAGGGCGCCATACTGAACTTATAACACTCTTAGTTCCTCCTGACCGACAAATCAGCGAAGTTATGAACAATTTACGTCAAGAATCAGGGACAGCCTCCAACATCAAATCTCGGACAACACGGCATAATGTTGAAGCTGCCATCAGTAAAGTTATACAACGATTGAAGTTGTTTAAGGAACCTCCACCCACTGGTCTATCCCTTTTTTGCGGAGCCATACCGTACGGTCCCCCCGGGTCAGAAAAAATGGAGATTTACATGATTATCCCTCCCGAACCCATTAAAACCTATCTCTATCGGTGTGACTCTCACTTTCATCTTGGTCCCCTCCTCGAGATGGTCAAAGAAAGGGAAACTTTTGGCATACTTGTTCTTGATGGTGGTGCTGCAACCTTTTCAACTCTTCGCGGTAGTAATCTGAGGATAATAAAATCAATAACCTCTGGTATCTCAAGTAAGCATAGGGCGGGAGGTCAATCGGCTAGACGATTCGAAAGGATAAGAGATATAGAAGTTAATGAATTTTATAAAAGAATAGCACGCTATGTGGCACAGGTTTTTATGGGCATACCTGATTTCAAAGGGCTAGTTGTTGGAGGTCCAGGGCCTACAAAACAAGACTTTCTGGACGGAGATCATCTACATTATTTTTTTAGAGACAAAATTCTCTCAGTTGTAGACACAGCATATGTGGATGAGCAAGGTGTCAAAGAAATCGTTGTCAAGGCGCCAGAAATTCTTAGAAACGTCAGATACGTCGAGGAAAGAAATCTGGTTCAACAATTCCTCTACGAGCTAGGTCATAACACAGGTTTAGTTACCTATGGGGAACAGGAAGTTAGAAAGCGCTTGGCAGGAGGATTAGTCAAAACTCTTCTTCTCTCCGATGAGTTGGACGTTACAAGTGTATCTGTGAAATGCTCTAACTGTGATTATTCTGAGCAATCTACAATGAAATTTATTGATTTAATGAAATTTGAGTCAGAATTGAATGGGAAACCCTGCCCAAAATGCGGTAACCTCACGCTTTATGTTGCTGAGAAAAAAGATATGATTGATGATCTTAGTGAACTTGCTGAAACAGCTAAAACCGAAGTTGAGATAATATCTCATTCTCATGAAGACGGAGAAATGTTATACAAGTCATTCGGTGGTATTGTCGCTATATTAAGATATAGTAAAAATTGATGTGTTGAGAAAACAGCTTCTCCAAAAAGTTTTATTTCACACTTATCTAATGGCAAAGGATAAATGTTTAACTTGTTGAGGTGGACTTATGAGTCAACCACACCAGTATATTGTGGCAGCAATCGTTGAGAATAGACCTGGCGTTTTATTTCGTGTAACTAATTTAATCAGAAGAAGAAACTTCAACATCGATAGCATCTCTGTGGGCGCCTTGGGTAAGGGCAAGCTAGCTCGAATGACGATCGTGGCTAGAGGCGATGAAAGAGTTTTCGAGCAAGTTATAAAGCAACTTCGAAAGCTTGTGGAGATAGTTAAACTAAAACGTCTGGAACTAGATGAATCAGTGCTCAGAGAACTAGCCCTAGTTAAGATTCATGCTGGAGATTCAAAGGCTAGGTCTGACATTATTCATTTCTCCCAAATTTTTCGGGGTAGGATAATTGATGTTTTCTCTGAATCTATGATTGTCGAAGTAACAGGTGATCCTAGCAAAATTGACGCCTTCCTAAACTTGGTCAAAGGATATGGCATAAAGGAAGTTGCGAGAACAGGGTTATCTGCCCTAGCGAGAGGAACTGATTCCATGCGGACCGAGGAGTGAAAAATATTGGTTAAAATCTACTACGATAAAGATGTAAAAACAACAATTTTAAAAAATAAAACCGTAGCCATAATCGGTTACGGTATCCAAGGAACAGCTCAGGCTATGAATTTAAGGGACTCAGGAATCAACGTAATTATTGGTTGCCGGGAAGGAAATAAATCTCGTAATTTGGCGAAAAAAGACGGCTTCAAAGTCTACTCTTATAAAGAAGCTGCTTCAAGAGCAGATGTCATCCAAATGCTGGTTCCAGATATGGTTCAGCTCTCCGTCTACAAAACTGCCATAAAACCCGCTCTAAAGAATGGAAAAGCCTTAGGCTTCGCCCACGGCTTTAATATTCATTTCAAGCAGATAGTATCGCCCCCAAATGTAGATGTCTTCATGGTGGCACCTAAGAGTCCAGGTAAGCGGGTTAGAGAGATGTACCAAGCGAATTTCGGCGTTCCATCACTCATTGCAATACATCAAGACTACACTGGGAATGCCACATCTATCGCCCTTGAATTTGCTA
>JBDRNN010000222.1:0-2511 GCA_043811145.1 Candidatus Bathyarchaeota archaeon | reverse complement strand
GGCCTGGATGGTGGTTCCATTTATACCAACATTGCCCGCTGTGTCCACAGTAGAAGTTGTCCAGTTGGAACCGCCGTCTGTGGATTTAGCAAATATGAGATCGTCATTAGTGTTATCATAATAACTAACAAATATAGTGTTGGCATCTACAGCATAAAGGGAGTTGTATGGGCCGACATCACCAACCGAATCTATTATTGAGGTTTCCCAGATAGTTGTGTATTCCGTATATAGAGAATTGCCAAGATTTGTTCTGCCATAAACTGCCAAATCATAATTTGTGGTTGAAGTGGCAATGGCAATATTGCCAGAACTTAAAATCCTCATTCTTTCAGTGCCATCTGTGGCAAAATAAATATCATTAGAAGAAGTTGCTGAGATATCTCCAGCAGAAGCAGAGATTCTCATGTCAGTGGCAGAAACAGTAAGAAGTCCTGTGGCCCTGATGTCATCTGTATCAATGACGATAGTCCCTCCAATAGTTGTAGTTGCTGCATATATATTACTCCATCTGTAATCTGGAGAACCTAAAGAATATCTGACATCAGCATCAGCCGAAGGCGTAAAGCCCCAGCCAATAGTTGAAGTAGTGTTACCGTAAAGAACCATGTTTCCTGAACCCATGATGTTTCCCTGAACAGAGAAAAGAGCTGAAGGCGTAGTAGTAGAAATGCCGACATTACCGCCATCAACTACTGTAAATACTTCTGATGAACCATCAAAAAGATTTAAAATATCACCTGAGCCAGTTTGACTAACAGTTAAAACAGCTGAAGTAGAAGAAGCGGTGATACTTCTAACTCCTGTAATGTTTTCGTTGCCAATAATGGTCAAATCGCCAGTAATAGAAGTATCACCAATAACTGTCAAACCACCGGTAACAGTTGCTGCTCCACTACTAAATGTGCCGCCTACTCCTAAATTACCGCTTATGTTAGTTGCACCGGTAATGGTCGCATCTCCATCGATTCTGGTCCTTGAAGCCAAATAAATCATCGGGTTCAAGGTATTTGTTGACTCAATAACCACTTGCTGACCATAAAGCTGCAAACCAGTGGCAGCTGACAAAATGACATTACCAGAACCTAATGTTTGCAAAACAATCTCTCCATTCTCCTGATAAATCTTAGGCGACGAAACAGGTTCTGTAACATAAATAGTTTGCGAAACAACTCCACCAGGAGCATACAAGCGCTTGCCAATCTCTCCTTCTAGGTAAGACATATAGTCTCTGACTTCAGCTAAAGCACTATCGTCAACTTTGGTGATTTGTTTAATTGTCTCAACTTCTCTGGTAATTTCTTTAATCGGCTCAACCACTTTAGAAACTTCGATTCTTTTGACAACTACTGGATTCTTCTCGAGTTGATCCATCTTATTTTTTAATTCTTCTAATTCATCTGTCTTCACCCCTCCTCGCCAAGGCCCTACAGCAAGCTGATAGTTTTTTTTGATTGAAGATGAAATTCTTTGGGCTGCACTAACCAATAAATCTTTAACTTTCTTAAAGTCGGTGGCTGTTTTTTCTACAACTTCACTACTTTCTGTTGTAATCATTACTATCCCCTCATTAAAGTTCTTTTCAGTATCTTGGGCTATTTCTAAAATCTTTTTCTCAACTTGTTTGTCTGCTACAACATAACTCTGACCAATACTTTTTACTCCCCTTACAACTTGCAAACTAACAAAATTGTCCGCTGAAGAATAAATTTCAGAAATACGATTCTTAAAGCTTGAAATTTTCTGTGCCATGTTAAGACTTGGCATAACAATGCGTGGCATAGAAATTTTTGGCACAGAAATAGAAAAATTTAAATAGGTCAACCGTTCTCCAATTTTTTGGCTAACAACTTGATCAGCGATATTATAATTTTCTTTCATCCAATCGCTGTATTCATTAAAAACATCCGAAACAGAAGCCAAACCATCTTTATAATTAACAGCTTCTAATGAAATATCTCTGGCGGTAAATTCTATATTCTGTCCAAGTATTTTACTTTGTTTAACTATATTGCCAGCAGCAACTTCTATTTGCTGATCAATTTTTTCGGCGTATTGAGCAATCTCGTTATAGCTTTTTAGCAAACTTTCTTTACCGAAAACTGAGCTTGCAATCAACAAAACAAAAACTAAAGAAAAAGTAAGAATTGGTCTAACGTCTTTAAAATTAAGATTCAGTCTGAATTTTTCAATCGGTAAATTGTCAGGCGCATTAGATAAAACACGTTCTATTTTTTCCTCTTTTTCTTTGACATGATTTTGATTGTTAACATAGTTTTTATACTCTTCTGTTTGAACTTCGTAGTCTTTCAGCCATTCTTTTTTAGTTACCCAATTTCTACCAAGCTTTAACGCTTTCAATTTTCCTTGACGAGCCCTCAATGATAAATACTCCTGCGAATAAGAACAGAGTTTAGTTGCATCCGTTAAAGAAACATATCCTTCAGCGCTATTATTTTTATTTTTATTATTTTTTTCTGGTTTCATTTTTCCACTTGACAAACCTTCTTA
>JBDRNN010000221.1:0-10883 GCA_043811145.1 Candidatus Bathyarchaeota archaeon | reverse complement strand
ATATTAATGTTATGCCAATGATAATTGAATCGAAACTTATATATGTAACGGTGGTAACATTTATGCCACGCCCAGCATATATGCCTTCAGGAGGGTCACCAAGATGAAAGTATTTTTAAACAAAATTGATTTAAAGGCTATGAAGTTTACTGATGTTGGGGAGAAAAGGACTTCTTGGGTCCAGATTTTTAGGTTAGGTGAGTGGAAGCATCCAAAATATGGAAAATTGTCATTTACGGATGATATATTTAATGGATTTATAAAAAGTTTTAATGATAACGTTAGGAAGGTGGACCTGGCATTAGATACAGAGCACGAGCCAGAGAAAGGAGCATGTGGGTGGTTTAAGAGGTTAGAGTATGTCCAAACTCCGGATGCCGCAAGAGACCAAGTTGGCTTGTGGGCATTAATTGAGTGGACAACGAGAGGTTTGCAGTTAGTGGCGGACGGGGTTTTCAAATATATCTCTGGGGACTTTGATTACACTTGGAAGGACGAGGAAACCCAGAAGACGTTTAAGAACGTGTTATTTGGCGCAGCCTTGACGAACCGGCCGTTTATCAAGGGTATGTCCCCAATTAACTTGTCCGAATTTATGAAGGAATTATCGGAGGATGTGAATTTAAGGGATTCGTTTCAGTTGGCGGAGGATTTAATCAAACTAAAGGAGGGTGATAAGGTGAAGACAGATGCAGAAATAATGGCAATGAAGCCCGAGGATATGAGTCCGGAGGAAAAAAAGAAATATGATGAGCTGATGAAAGCAAAGCAGGACGATATGATGCTCGCTAAAAAGAAATTGGCGGAACGTGCTAAGGTTGTAAAGTTGTCTGAAGATGCGACCGAAGCGGACATCATTGTGGCTGAAAAATTGCTGGCAGACACTGCAGCAGCAGATTTAGTGAAACGCGCCAAAGCAGTCGGGTTACCGGAAACTGCGACAGAAGCAGAAGTTGCAGCTAAGGAAAAAGAAGTTAAAGATGGAAAATTTAAATTTGCTGAGCGGGCCAAAAAGGTTGGTTTGTCTGAAACAGCTACTGAGGCTGAAGTTGTTGCCGCAGAGAAGAAGTTAGCAGAAGATATCAAGCCAGAGAATGAGCAGAAGGTAAAAATGGCAGTTGCTCTTGGGTTAAAGCCAGATGCTACAATCCTTGAGATTGAGGCGGAAGCTTTAAAGACAATAGCGGCAGTGAAAGAGATTGAAGGTTCTGCGCGCACTATGTCCGACCGAGCAAAATCAGTAGGGTTGGCTGAGACCGCTACTGAGGCTGAAGTTGTTGCCGCAGAGAAGGAACTTTCTGAAAAAGTGGCTAAAGAGAAAATTGATGCTCTCTTGGCTTCAGATGTTCCTGCGCTTGAGAAGAGGCTTGCAGAGATGAAAACCGAAGGCGCCGACTCTCTGACATTACGGTTGCTTGAGGATTCTATTGCTTCAAAGAAGAAGTTGCATGATGAGGTAATCAAAAATTCTAAAGAAAAGGTTGAATTGAAATTGAAGGAACATTTTCGTTCCGGTAAATTGACGGCCAAGGAGCGCGATGTACTGAAGGCTATTTTATTCAGTGAGGTTGAGACTGGTGAGACGGCGTATAAACTGAGTGAGAAGGACAAGGATGACAAGATTGTTGAGGTCACCAAAACGCTCGGCGAAATCGTTGATGCAATTTTATCTGACCGCCCGGCCATCGTTGAATTAAAAGAGCTTGCAGAGAATGAGCTTAAAGAGCCGCCCAAGGACACCAAGAATTTGTCCGAGGAAGAAGTAGACAATATTGCTGGTAGGGTTGCTACTGGGGTTGCTGGTAAAGCTACTAAATCAGCAAAGAAGTTAGCAGAGCGGGCCAAAAAGGTTGGTTTGGCCGAGACAGCAACGTTGGTGGAAGTTGTAGCAAAGGAAAAAGAGCTTAAAGAGAAGAAATAAACTATTAACAATTCGAATGGATACGGTCAATCCCGTTACCATGAGATAAGGAGGAATTAAGATGAGAAGAGCACCAGGAGAGAGTACAGCGGGGTTCGTTCCTTACACGAACGAATTGATTTTGAGTGGTCATTTTCAAAAGAAGGTTGTTACTGTGAATTATGATTTTCCGGGGTATCGTTATGCGTGTCAACCTGGAACAGACCCAGCAATAAGCGCCTTGCAGAAGAATAACTTCTTCTTTAGGGAGCGCACATCACCGGGGTTGTATGCACCTTTACTTTTGGTGCCGATTTATACGTCCACCGGGGCAGCACCGACCACTATCACAGTGGCCAATGCAGATAAGAATAAGATGGGTTCGGGTTCTGCGTCTATTCTTTTTGCATGGGATAATTCTGCAGCAGCATTTGCGTCGGGTACAAACGATAGAAATAGGTATGTTTCTTCTATCGGAGCAGATGATGGTGGAACAGCAGGTTATGCAGTTCTTACGTTGAATGGCGCAATGTCTTGGACGCCTCAGGATACTGTGGATTGTCTTTGCGCTACAGCAGCCGGAGATTTGGGGATAATCGATTATATTAATTATGTGATTATCGACCAAGAAATTGATTTAAGAGCAGCGGCACAGCCAGCAGCTATTGGGGCTAATTTTGCGATTGACGCGTTGTATGTCGCGCGCGTTAACCAGAGGAAACTTAATGGGTATGATATTTTCCCGGCAGCTTTCCTTTCTACAGTGGCGGCAGCGTGTCAGCGGTTGATTTTTGATAATCCGCAGATTTAAATTTTATTAACCAACAAGCAGATTTAATTCTGCGAGGAGGGCATTAACATGGCAAGAGGTTCACCAAGTGAAGCAAGAATAGGTTATTCGATAGGACCGAATGAGTTAATTCTTTCGGGTACGTTTCAAAAGAAGGTAATCACGGTTAATTATGACTTTCCAGGGTATCTTTATGCTACTGCCCCAGGAGCTGACCCCGCGACAAACTTCTTGCAAAAGAATCAGTTATTCTATCGTGAAACAACTGCTCCAGGACTGTATGCGCCTCTGCTTTTGATTGCTTTGAAGGCGTATTCAACAGCTGTGACGAATCATATCGATGTCGCAAATATCGATAAGAATAAACTTGGTTCTGGCGCAGCAGCATTATTAAGTTTTTGGGATAATGCTAATTCAGTATTTGCAACTGGTGGTAATGATGTGAATAGATACGTGTCATCCATAGGTGCAGATGATAGTGCAACAGCAGGAGCAGGTTTTGCTCAGTTGGAACTTAGCGGAGCAGTTGCTTATACTCCTACTGATACAGCAGATGCAGTTTGTGTAGGTATTGATGGTGGCGTAAGAAACATTATCAATTACGTGATTGTTGACCAAGAGATAGACCTTCGGTCCACCGCTAAACCACAAGCTATTTCTGCTAATTTTGCTTTAAATGCAGTTTATGGCGCTCGTATCAATCAGAGATGTTTGAATGGGTATGATGTTTTTCCGTCAAACTTCTTAGCAAAGTTAAGGTCTTCACAGGGTAGGTTAATTATTGATAATCCTCAGGTGTAAGCCGTTAATACATAATTCGGCTATTTGAGGTAACCAATGTAGTTCAACTTAGGAGGTTTTAGCAATGACAGGTCAAGAGTTTTTAAAGATTCAGGATGAGAAGATATTCAGACCTGCGGTAATGGACGCGATTATTAACGAGTTTGAACCAGCAGCTGACTCATATCTTTTAACGAATGATTTTATGCCGATGAAAGATGTGATGATGGATGAACTCGTGGCGTTAGTTAAAGCAGGAGCATTTGGCAAAACGAATCCTGTAAGTTTAGGTGGAGAGCATATGAAAGTTAATATGCCCACTTATTTTTACAAGGATATCAAGCAAGGTTACTGGAGAGAGTCAATCCTTTTTGATGAGGAAGTTCTCCAGCGCGTAAAAGACCCCTCTAAACCGGACCAGCTTTGGGGCGAAGGTCTGATTGGAGAGGCGTTGAATGTACTTGATATAAGGCTCAATACCTTAATCGAGTATCTGACAGCGAGAACCATCCAGGAACCGTCTGGTTATACGGTTGCACGTGCAGGTGTTAATGTTGCTTATGACCACAATCTTCCGGGCAAGTATTACCTAAAGAATCAAAACACGGGTAAGACTGGTTTTACGAATGCGCCTTGGATTGGTTCACCCAACGATAATTTACGTTGGTCAGATTTATCCAATTCTAAACCTCTCACTGATATTCGTGAGGCGGTAAAGAAGATGGCTGATTATGGTTTTGGCGTGGATAAACTTTACATGACCAGAACTGTAGCTGGGTATATTGAGGACAATACTACGTCGAGTGGCATTCGTTCCTTGATTGTTGCTAATCCAGCATTAGCAGGTCAGATGATTACTGCCGAGCTTTTAATTACGGCATTGTCTGGTCTTAAAGGTCTGCAGGTAGTAGTCGATGACAGACGTTATAACGAGGAATTTGGTCTCGCGCGTCCGTTGGCTGCTGCAGGGACGGTGTTGTATGTGTCCGATGTTGATGCCTCTTCGTGTGCTGCGGGTGACATTATTACCCTCCGCGATACTTCGACCGGGACAGAGGAAGAATTAACGGTTGCATCCATTTCTGCTACCGCGGGAACGATTACCTCAACGGCCGGTTGTGTTGCTGCTTTCCCGGTTGGTACAAGAGTAACCGTTTCTAAGAAGTTTTTGCAGGATGACCGTGTTATATTCAAAGGTAAAACCAATAGCAGAGCTTCTTATGCTAATTGGGTGTCTACGCCATCTTTAATCAAGGCGAAAGACTTTAAGAATCCTCAGCCAGGCCGGTATACTTGGACTACCTTCAACGACAGGGTTCCTTACTGGGTTGAGGTTGGTGCGGGTATTCACGGCGGCCCGATGGTTTATTCGGGTGGTGGTTGGTTAGTTCTCAGTATCGCAGCTTAAGTAGTTCTTTGAAAAGATAGGTTAGACGGTGGGGTTATACATCTCACAGAGGTGTAGCCCCACCGAATAATCCTCGGTGAAAGGTCAAGCCTATCATAAGTTTTGGCGTCACATTAAGCCAACTCTGGAGGAAGTAGATGAGAAATCAAGCAACTATAAAATTACACGCAATTAAAGGTCCGCGAATTCCGTACCCGGTTCGGGAAGCCGAAATTCGTGAGAATGAGTATGCATATTTAACGGCTGATGGTATTGCTGTTGACGATGGAGAAGGAATTCTCTATTGGGTAGACACCATCGTAACGACTGATGCGGGTGGTTCACGTGTGTATGACAACAATGCAGCATCAGGCAACACATTATCCGCAGCGTATGCAGCTAAGAAAGATGATGGAATTCTTAGGTCTTGGGACCCGCCAAAGATTTACAAGCATGGGATTTTTGTGGATGTGAATAATTCTCTGGTGGGGATTTGTTATAAGCCACTTGCTCGTAATCTCCGTTGTACGGTTGATGCTTATTGGATTCCAATGGCTAAGGATTTACAGGCCAGAGTAACTGTCAGATTCTCAGATTCAAGCAGAGATTTAGTCGCTAGAACAATAGTTCTAAAAGCAGTATCTAAGAACTTAGTATCTAGAGTTTCTGTCGTAGAAGAAACACCTGCTACTACTGATTTAGTGGCAACAGTGAATGTCCGTCAGATAACAGCTAAGGACTTAGTTTCACAGGTGACTGTTTATTATACCCCAGTAGACAAGGATTTGGTAGCTAGGGTAACAGTTCTTGTAGCTAGTTCAAAAGCATTGGTTTGTCATTTATATGCGGACCAAACAGAATAATTTAAAATGGAGGATTTACATGGAAGATATTAAAAAATACGACATCGTGTTTAAGGATAGAGGCTACCGTTCAATAGGAGCTTCCCAGGGACTTCATTATGTAGCTAAACTATGTTCAGACTATAAGTTTAAATCAGTTCTGGATGTAGGATGTGGTCCTGGTTGGTCTGTCCTTGAGTTTTTAAATCGTGGTAAAGAAGCACGAGGCGTTGAACCATGTAAATATCTCTTTGGAGAAGAATTAAGAGTACCGGCAGGGTTAGGGATTGTGAAGGAGGGTGCAATTACTTCAATACCCTTCCCTGCCGATTCTTTTGATATGGTATTTAGTACGGATGTATTAGAACATATCAAGGAAGTAGAAGTGAATAAGGCATTATCTGAATTAGTAAGGGTTTCAAAGAAGTATATATTTTGTTCTATATCTAGTGATGAGGCAATCTGTTTTCCAGATTTGAAATTACATCAGACTGTTAAGCCGCGCGAGTGGTGGGAAGTGCAGTTTGCTAAATTTAAGTTGAAGAAACTAAAGTGCGATGATACTTTAGGTTACATGTATGTGAGGTTGCCATGAACTGGAAAGTAGTTTCATTCTATACTAAAAATTATACGGATATCGTAGCTACTTTGATTAAGTCGCTTGATGCTCTTGCTGTTCCGTATGATATAGAAATGCTTCCAAATAAAGGGTCATGGAAACTTAATACGTTTCAGAAGATTCCTTTTATTATAAAGAAATTGAAACAATATAATAGTCCTCTCGTTTGGTTAGACGCGGATGCAGAAGTGATTCAGTATCCTAAATTATTTGATTCTTTAGGAGATTCGATGATGGCAGGTGTTTATTCTCCCCTCAAAGGTAAAGACCATGAATTTATAAGTAATGCGATGTACTTTGCTCCTACAAAAGAAGTATTTGGGTATCTAAATGAAGTAAATAAATTTATTAAGGATTTCCCACATGCCTTTGACCAAAAGATGGTCGGAGAACAATTTTATATGCAGAGCGTCTTAGAGAAGAATGATTGGAAGGGTCGTTTAAAGTTTAAGGAGTTACCATATACTTATGGTATGGCATCTTATTGGGAAAAGAGTCAGTTTAAGAATTTATGTAAAGAACCGTATGTTATCAAGCAGTATCAGGCTAGTAGAACAAAGGATACATTCAAGATGAAGTATTATCAGGATAGAGGATTGGTATTGACAGATTGAGATGGATATTTAACTAAAGGAGGAACAAATGAGTGAACCAAAGATGGACGGGGAAACATATTTAAGTACGCGGGACATGGAAAATCATAGGAGAGCATACGCTACTCTCTTAAAAACTGATGATTTGGAGCAAATCCATTTGAGTAATTTCTTATGGAATATGCCGATTCTTAAGAATTACCCCGGGATTTTAGGTTTTGAAGGAGTTTTTAAGAATGTGCCTGCAATTCTAATCGGAGCAGGTCCCTCATTAGAAAAGAACATGCATTTACTTAAGGAAGCAAGTAAGAAAGCATTATTATTTTGTGGAGATGCAGCACTTCCTATTCTCGTGAAGAAATTAGGTATATACCCACATTTTGTTATTATGGGTGACCCAACGGAGAAACAAGCCGAGAATTTTAAGGATATAGATACGACCAAATTTATGACGGTTGCAGCTACTGTTTGTAATCCTTCAATATTTAGAGTGGTAGAACCACGTCATTTATGTGTATACAATGTTCGTAGTGATTCTATCCTCGGAGGATTAATTCCTTATCATACTGGTCGTAAGGGTGGATTACCCGCAGGAGTTTTGACAACCGGTTCTGTCTTTGGATTTGCAGCTATGACAGGCGCATCTCCAATAACATTTATAGGGCAGGATATGTCTTGGCCTACACCAGATAAAGTATACACAGACGGAGTAGTACAAGGAAAGCATTCTTATCAAAAAGTTGTTAAGTTTAAATCAGAATGCGCTTTGTTTCCGGATATTAATGGGAAATTAGTTTTAACTCATTCGACATTTATTAACTTTTATATTTGGTTGAAGGATTGTTTACCAAGAGTTAAAGTTAATTTATTTAATTCGTCGGAGGCAGGTATACTTAAGATGAAATTAATTAAGGTATTACCTCTCAAGAAATGGCTAGATAGGTATTGTAAATACGAGTTGGTCGGTATCCCAGAGAGAATTGCGGGTGCCTTTAATTATCAGTGTGCGGATGGCATGATTGAGAAGCTATTGCTCCCGCCATTAAGGGCGGCAAAATGAGCGAAGAGATAAGAGGATGTCAGCAGTGCGGTTTATGCTGTATGGCCGCAGATATAAACTGGGAGAAAATAACTGATAAGAATCAAGCTAACGTTATGGATAGGCTGCGTTGGCTGAATTTGCATAGATGCGATACAATGGTAATAACTAGCACAACTGGCGAGAAATATGGATTTCTCAGAATACCACTTACTTGCCGTAATTTAGACCAAGATAAGCAAGGTAAATTCTTTTGTAAAGATTATGATAATCGTCCAGTAACTTGTAGAGATTTTCTTTGTCCAAAAGCTAAACAGGGAACACCCAGCGAATCTAAGACTTGACATGTCTTACCCAAGGGTGAATTGTCTTTTGAAAGGGGGAAATTAATATGGCGGCTCCAGTAATTACGTGGCGTTTAGTTGGAGGTTCGGCAGGCGCTCCGTCGTATACGTCAATTCTGTCTTTGGATTTCGGGACAGTAACAGCAGGTGCGTATTCGAATTGGAAGGTTGTGCGTCCGAAAATCACTGTCAACTCGATTCAGAGTTGTAAGTGGTGGATGTCTGATTCAGTCGCGGCTAATGCAGGTTCTGCAGAGTCAATCGGTGCAGCAAAGGGTTGGTATCACGGTTATACCCTGAATGCTTCTGCCCCAGCAATCTGTGAAGCGACAAAGGCATCAGCAGGCGGTGATGGTACAGTATCACCTATCACAACCGGCGCGGCACAGTCATACGCTGCAGTAGCTCCTAATAGTTATGGCCAGTTCATCGGTCTGAACTTGAAAGTAGCTTCTGCTGCTCGTGACGGCGCGACTACGGCTTGGGGTTACCAACTTAAGTATTCGTATACTTAATAGGTAGCTTTGAGTAGTGGTTGAGGTTAGTAGTACACTTTTACGAGTTAGAAGTGCTACAAAACCTTTTAATAGGAGAAAGGAATGCTACACATGTCAATGTCGGTAAATATTAAAGATGTGGATTTGCGCGCGGCATCTAAATTTGTTAATGATTTAATTAAAGGTCCACTACTCATTGCCGAAGTGGGCACTTGTCAAGGTAAGAACGCTGTTCGTATGCTTAGAGGAATGGACATAGACCGTCTTTATCTTATAGATTCATATCCAGATTACACGGATGGTTCTCATGTCCGTAAGGGAGAACTACAAGAGAATTATTATAGAGCTATGTTTACAAATATTCAACCATATTTATCTAAAATTACATTAGTAACAAAAGATTCTTTATTCTCGGCAGCATTATTTAAGGATGGCGCCTTTGATTTTGTTTATGTAGATGGGTGGCACAATTATACTCAAGTCAAGAAAGATATGGAAGCCTGGTGGCCTAAAGTAAGAAAAGGTGGTGTTATGGGCGGTCATGATATCGGTCATATAGAGTTTCCAGGAGTAGCGAAAGCAGTAGAAGGGTTTTCAAAGGATTTTAAAGTAGAGTTTAAGTGCGTTGGGGAGTCGGACTGGGTGATAATAAAGGATTGAGATGGACAACTAATAAAGGAGGAGTAAATGTTTATAGTACATTTAAGAGATGGCAGGTCAATAAAGGAAGATGAGAAGATTGATGGTGTTGTTCATGACTGGAAGCATATCAAACAGATTTCAAATAATCTCCAAGATATAACTGCAGTCCAGATTAAACGTGATGATAACACATTCTATACCATGGCAGTTGATGGTAAGAATGTAGAACTTATACAGCTTAAGACGAATATTCTAAATATGACAACAGGCGAAGACCACTTAGTGGAACGAGTTTTGGGATTTGTCATTAAGGATAGTGTAGGTAATCCATTATACGCTATCAAAATGCGTATTAATGAAAAGACAGGTGGCACTAAATTAACACTCGAAAAGAAAGAATTGAATGGTTGGCAGCAACTTTAACAAAGGAATAAAATAATGGCTAATTATGAAATAGATTTTATGGAATATTCGACTCCGGCGCTTGCACAGGCGGCGTATGTAACGAATGATGTAAATGAGATACCTGTTAATCCGAGTTTTGAAACTTGGACAGCAGGTGAGGGCGGTCCTCCAGATGGTTGGACGGCTTCTGGTGATGTAGGACAAACTTTTATTAGAGAATCTTCTATTGTAGAAAGAGGAACTTATTCTGGAAGAATGGGGGGAACAGGTCCAGGATATTATTATCAAGATATATCCGCGGCAAAAGGTCTTGCTTATTGGAAAGGTAAAAATTGTACCCTTGGTTGTTGGGTATGGTGTGATACAGCCAGTAGAGCAAGAATAGGAATATATGACGCAGTTGGAGTGACAAATTCTTCTTTTCATAGTGGAAATTCAACTTGGGAATTTCTTACTGTAACAAGAACAATAGATGCAAATGCTACAAGCCTTTGGTGTACATTACGCTTAGATACAGCAGTTGCCACTACTTATTTTGATAATGCACAAGCACACGAAGGAACAAGTGCTTTTTTTCTCCAATCCTACTCCGAAGCCACAATCAAAACTCAAGGTAGTTATGCGTTGAAGGCAGTGGCGGCGATAACGGATTCTTTAAATAAAACATTAACAAAAACTTTCGCCACTAACCAAGACCTCACAGGGGTAAAGAATCTCAAGTTTGATATGCGGTCAAGCAGGACAGGGGCAAATATTAAATTAGGGCTTCACGATACAGGTGGAACGACTACCGAACTCACTCCCACAATAGCCACAGCAGATACATTCCAGACATTTAGTTGGGATTTAAGTGGGGTAAGTGATGCGAACAAGGATGCGATTGATACTTTCACTCTAACACAGGTCAATGCGGATAGTACAACGACTTGGTATTTGGATAATTTCGGTATAGCACAAGGATTCCAAGGATTTTGGATAGGATAAACAGAGAGGGTGTGCCATAACATAGAACAGTTGTACTATTAAGTGGAACAGAGAGGGTGGG
>JBDRNN010000220.1:0-2284 GCA_043811145.1 Candidatus Bathyarchaeota archaeon | reverse complement strand
GAGGCAGATCAATCATAGACCATGTCGAAGGGTTTTCTATTAATTACGCTAAAAGAATTGAGTCTAGTTCACGCATAGGAAAATATTCTAAAGTCTTCGTTTCTAGAGAAGTTGCTTCGCTCCTGGAAGGCGATCCAATTGTATTTGCTAAACATCGTACTTCATTAAAGGGAATCGAACACGACGAAGATGTTTTTGAAGTACGTAGTGCTTTTTTCAAAAACATGCCTCTTGATAATGAAATTTTGGATACAGAAGAATTTATTAACGCTTATTCAAACGTAACCCCGCAAACAGATTTAATTCGGGAACCATGGTTAAAAGGATTAATTATATCTGTGCTAAACTCAAGAGCAGATGCTGCCAAAGATAACGTCTTAAAGAACCGATATTTAGAAAAGATATCTAACTTTGCATGGCAGAAACCCGTTGAAGACGATCCTATAATGTTATTTTGGCGAGCTAGAGAATGTCTATCGCAGAATAACCTTACAAAAAGTCTAACATACTTAAAAAGGATCGTAGAAATGTATCCCTATTTTATTCACGCTCGCAAAAAAATGGTTGAAACTTGTTGGGAAATTGCCAACACCGCCAAGGAATGCTCTGAATTAGTTTTTGCAAGAGATACTGCTCAGGAATTTTTAACTCGTTATCCAGATTATCTTACAGATACTGAAAAGAAAAAATTTAAAGAAATTTTGAATAGAACATCACGGACAAAAAGAAAGAAGAGATAGTTCATAGAAAAACATGCCGAACTGATAGGCTACAGAAATACAAAGCAGTTTTTGGCATCAAGTATGATGAAAGGCTGATTTTGGTATGTTTATTTTTGAAGCGCGACTGAGAACAGTTTGATCGCTTCTCTTTTATTCCGTTCATTCTCAAGCCCGGAAATCTTCAGGAGCCTTTTTCCTGAGAAGGTTTTAAGTATGTTCCAGTCCTCGCACTCCCCCATCTTTTCTATGAAGTCATCCGGGAGCTTTTCGAAGATGGTCATGAGCTGGGATATGCGGGCTCGGGTGACTCCGAAGTGGTTGCCTGCTGAGGTATATGTTCTTTGAGTGTCGGTTTCGAGGTATTCGCTCACTTTGATGGCCATGGCCACGATGTTTTTATAAACCGGCCTTGGTTTTTGTGGTAATTTGGGCAAAGGATCGTATAAACTGATGGCTGTGCCGCGGCCGCGGCGCCGGTACATCTTCACAAGTATGTGTATTTCCTTGCACTTAGATAGCCTCCCCCCTGTAGTGTTCTGCGTCCATAGCGGAGAAAACTTTTTTGACGCAAAACTCACCTCAAGCGGTTACCTCTAAAATCAATTTAAGTCGCTTTTTAGCAAAAAGTGGCTGAGGTTGATTGTTTAAAAGGAAAAAGGTGATGATAATGAGCCAGAAAAAAATATCACATAAAACTTATCAAAACTTGTTGTCCGGGATTTCTGGTATTCTTCACGAGGCCAGGAAAGCTTCGGCTCGGGCAGTGAACACTATTCTTACGGTTACCTACTGGGAAATAGGACGATGTATTGTCGAATTTGAACAGAAAGGTAATCTTACAGCTTCTTATGGAGAGGAGATCATAGAACGTTTGGCAGTCGATTTAACGAAGCGATTTGGAAGAGGTTTTTCAAGAAGAAATCTTTTTCAGATACGCATGTTCTATGTATATTACGCCAAGAAATTCCAGATAGTGTCTGGAATTTCCCGTAGGCAAAAAGTGCAGACAGTGTCTGCACAATTACCCGGATTTTTTATTAAAAATATATGAAAAAAACTGAAATGACTATATTCAAAAAATCAACTGCCGAGTTTGGAGAAACGGTATATCCTCTTCAGCAAGATATCTTCTTTTGCCTCAAGAATCCAACCATTACTAAAATTCGCAATTTGTTTGAATGGGGACATAAGCGCGCGATGAGAACGGAAGTCTATTCCAGGGAGAACACCAATCTGGATAGACGTACGGTTGAGGAAAATTTTGAGGAGGTTGTTGAGTATATCAATCGTAAGGCTAAGCCTTATTTGAGAGTCATTTTACGCAAAAATTGGAACTGGTATCTGCTTTTAAGCAATAAGAAACGCTTTGACGATTTTATCGAAATAGGCATTCGCGGAATTGATGTTGGTTCAAAAGAGTATTTTATCCGCTGCTTTTTAAGAAAGAAATTGCTGTCAAGCATAAAGAAGAAATTTTCACTAGAGGAAATTACGTAGAAGGAGAGAATAACTAATGAAGAAGAAAAATATACAATCCGGCTCTTTAATGGGTTTGATTAAAG
>JBDRNN010000219.1:0-14991 GCA_043811145.1 Candidatus Bathyarchaeota archaeon | reverse complement strand
CGGGAGCGGGAGGAGTTCATGTTACAATAAATGGATTGGGTGAAAGAGCGGGGATGACTCCTTTAGAGGAGCTAGTAATGACCTTAATTTGTTTATTTAAGATGAAACTCCAAATAAAGACTGAAAAACTACATAAAATCTCCAAGCTGGTTTCAAGGTTAACAGGTGTTCTTATACAGCCAAATAAGGCGATTGTGGGAGAGAATGCTTTTACCCACGAATCAGGCATACACACACACTCAGTGTTAGCTAAACCAATAACTTACGAGTGTATTTCGCCAAGAATGGTTGGTGTCAGTAGAAGATTGATAGTGGGTAAACATGCTGGAAGTCATGGAGTGAAAGCTCTGGTAGATCAGATGGGATTGCATCCAACTGGAGAGCAATTAGGAGAGATCTTCATGAGAGTGAAAAAGCTAGGCGATAAAGGTAAGATGGTGACAGAGGCGGGACTTCAAGCGATAGCTGAGGCTGTGATGGGAATACCGCCTGTGAGACCAATCAAACTCAAAGAAATTACCGTACTAACGGGAGATAAGGTATCACCAACAGCCTCCATTAAACTGGAGGTTAACGGAAAATTGTTCACAGAAGCGAGTGCAGGAATTGGACCGGTTGATGCAGCAATAAACGCTATCAAGAAAGTGAGTTCGGCTGTTGCCAAGATTGAATTGGAGGAGTATTATGTTAAGGCTATAACGGGTGGAACAGATGCTGTAGTTGAAGTTGTGATCAAGTTGAGAAAGGGCAGTCGCATAATAACTGCCACAGGAGCTCATGGGGACATTGTCATGGCCACTGTTGAAGCTTTCTTGAGCGGAATGAACACTCTCATGGTCAACTATTCCCATCGAAAATAACAGAAAAAATCGATTTTTAATTACCCTTAAGTTTTTCAGACAAGCTTTTTATCTCGCCGTGCTCTTCGTAAACAATCCTTGTCTTCAACCTTACAGGAAAACCAAGTTGCCTATACAAGTTAGCTAAAAATTCACCAGTTAACGGCTCCTTGATTTTTCCACTCTTAATCAAAATTGAGAGTTCATTAACAATAATCTCTGTTGCTGTTGGATACTGCAGACGGGCTGCCTCAAATACCTCTTCCCCCCTTCCAACTAGTTGACTTTTTACAACTGACAAAGGAGATTCTTTTCGCTTCTCAGCAACCACCGGAGTTGTATTAAGCTTCCTTTCCATTTCCTTCAATTTTCTTTTTTTCAATTTTTCAAGTTCAAGATCTTCTTGCACAACAACCACCTGCAGAACCAAGATGTCACAATTCTACTCTATTCAACTTAGCATAGCACCGGATAACTACGAATTGAATAATAGACAGCCACCAAAGATGAGCCCCCGCCATTATCGAACCTTTAAATTTATAAGAGATTTGGTAAGTTAAAAAGTTGAAGGGTAATAAAAATGAGTGGTGGATCAGCTAAAGTATCAACAGATAATCCCGCGACAGAAGAAATAAGCAACCAAGTGGGAACGTTAGATAAACAAAGAAAAGCTTGTAAGTATCTGGGTTACCGCGTTGATGGACCCAAGCCAGACAAGGATCCAAACGATTTCAGTATCATATGCAGGCAGCCTGAGGGAAAATTTTTCTGCCATCACAAACTTGAGTACATGCCCTGTCCTTTAAAGTTGCCACCTGTCTAAATTGGAAAGATTACGACAATAACATCAAGAATTTTTTTTTAAACAATAGAAATATATCGAAGGCTATTTTTTATCTCTACTTCGTTCCTTTGTTAGGAATTTTATTAAAAAGATATCAACTGTGGATGTCCAATAACGACCACTCACGCAGAACTACAGAGACCTAAGAAGGAATTCTCTCCCAGACTCTTTCATGGAAATAGTATCCGAGAGTCATGATAATTTGAAAAGCTATAGTTATAAGAGAGGTCTCTACCCAGCTCCCCGTGACTATAAAGGAAGTGACAACCAGCACAATTATGCTAATTACTCTCCAAGTGAGTGATTTTAACAGAGATTTTTTTCGCGTAGCCATTCATACCCAAATCCTATATGGTTACAACAGTATAACGGATAATGTTTAGGATAAAGAGTATTATTAGAGTTTTAAATTGTTAAGATTAATCAGACCGAATCAGTAAGGTTTTTCACCTGATTACGCTTATCTCTATAGTGAGTGCTAGACGTTGGCTAAGTTGGATAAAGCTTTGGACATTGCATATACGAAGTACATGTATAACCTCAATATCCATGCACCACTGTCTGATGCCATAATTGCTTTCACTTCTGAACCTCAGGTTTACAGGCTTACTGTAGTAGATGACGAGATGCATGTGAAAGGATGCCTCTCTGCTATGAAGATTCTTGATCTTTTAATTAAGAAAGTGTGCGACATTACCGAGGCTGAAGGAGAGCGATCACTTACGAAATTCTTAGCTGAACCAGTTTTGTTATTCCATGACGAGTGTTTACACAGACTGAGTGAGAATATCGCCTTGAAGGGAGCTCTGGAGTATATCATACACAACCGAGCAGAGCACATAAGCTTGGTTGATAGTTTGAATGTGCTTAGGGGCATTCTTACAGACGGTAAAGTGCTTAATAGACTGCCTTTTGAGAAGTACGGTATCCATATATCGCACATCATGACACCGAATGCCATTACAACTTCACTACACGAGAGCATTAAAACTGCGGTAGCGAAAATGTCCATGCACCAGATAAAGCACCTTCTAATAATGGACGAAGACAGCGTTCAAGGCCTTGTATGCGTGATGGAGCTGTTTAATATAATTGTTAGAAGGAAGGATTCGTTCAAACTTGTTCTGGATTTATGTCAGGAACCTCTTAAAAATTTTAAGAGAAAGGAGATAGCCACGTTTCTACCTGAGGAAGATGTTGGGGCGGTTATAAAGAAGTTTAGGGAAGAGTTTGTGCACGCCGTAGCGATCGTTTCATCAGAGGACAAGCTTCTAGGCATTGTAACAACGAAAGACATCATAACGAAGCTTCCCGACATTCTAGGTTTGGATACCTTCACAAAATTGTTAAATGTAAATTCAGCGAGCTAAAGACAAGAGTTGAAAAGATGGTAAGACAAGAAAGGTGTTCCAAATGCGGAAGTAAGAAAATAATAGTTGAAATTCTTAATAAGAAATGTCAAACCTGTGGGTTTCAATGGTCAGGAAAATTTCAAAAGAAAACAGCTAAAAAAGATAAAGTCAGATTCTAGGTAATTGCTAAGAAAGGTAGCTAGCTAATTTTTATTTTATTATTTCAGCTTTGATTTGGAAAGGTTTCGGCGGACCAGGCTTTGCAGCAACTTTTTCACTACTCAAAAACATCACCCAATATTACTATATGAATTATTTTTTTATAAAAATATGTGTGTGCAAGTTATGGGGTATCCACACATATATTTCGATCCATAGGCCATTCTATCCACAAACAAAACTTATATTTGGGCAATAAGACGATGAAGTGGGAGAGTTTATTTTGTCTGAAACTTTGGATATTGAAATAAAACCTTGGAGCAAACTCACAGTTCATGAAGTTGTAAAAAGCACAGCCGAAAATTTGATAAAGACGCAAGCAATGGTCATCGAATCTTCTCAACAAGTCCTTCCCCTCATGTGGGCGGGAGGTATTGTGTTCCGTAATGTTGCTTTCCCGGAATCAAGCGAAACAGTAATGGAAATGCTACAAGGCCGCCTTCACTGGATGGCAGTTGAATACGCCCCGTTAAAAAAGTATACTCCCATGCTCAAGTACAAAGATACGAATCGGGAGGTACCAATTGTGGATGTAAGCTATAACAAGATATTTCCTAAGCTAGCGAAACAACTACTCACAAATGAAAAATAGCGGAACACCCGAAGCCTAAAGGTACCTTGGTGCACTCACATGCACCCCCTTTTAATGGCCCGTTCTTTGGAAGGTTAAAATTTAACTTTTTACTGTTTTCCCTATTTTACCGAGTATTTTCGTTTTTAGTGGATAATGTTTCACGTCTGCTTGTTTTCTGATTGGATGGGCAGGCGGATTGTGAAAGTAGTTCCTTTGCCTTCTTTGCTTTCCGTTGTAATTTCTCCTTTGTGGGCGGCTATTATCATTTTAGAGTTAGCGAGACCTAGACCGGTGCCTTTAGCCTTTGTAGTAAAGAACGGATCGAATATTCTCTCAAGATTTTCTTTAGGTATACCTACGCCTGTGTCTGTGATTGTTATCTCAATGAGGTCTTTTGCTTTGTTCGTGGATACGGTGAGCTCACCACCTTCAGGCATAGCCTGCAAAGCATTCAAAGTCATGTTTTGGAAGATTCGTCCCAACAGGTTTGTATCCACGTTGGCAAGAGGGATCTTACCATAGTTGGTAGTTAGCTTCACATTCTTGGGAAAAACAATTTGAGATAATATTTCCTGCGTCAGATGTTTGATATCTACCTTCCGCAACTTGATTGGCGGAAGAGAAGCGAAGTCCACGAGACTTCTTACAATACCGTCTGCAAAGGTGATGTTACGGTCAATCAATTCCGCCATCTCCTTCTTATCTCCCGCATTTTCTTTAATGGCATAGGCAGCGTTACGTACCGCCTGCAACGGGTTTCGTATATCGTGGGCGATGCTTCTAGCCACTTGACCCATAACGCTCAGCTTCTCAGCCTCAACCCGCTTATGCTCGGTAATATCCACGAAAGTAACCATATCTGCAGGTTTTCCTTGGTAAATAATTCTCTCCCCGTAAACCATAACGGGAATTTCTTTCAAGTCTCGCAATTTTAGCATAAACTCGTATGGAGGAATGCGTTCCCCCTTTAGCCTCTTCACGATATTCATTTTTACCGTATCTTGGAATTTTAGCGGAACAAGTTTTTCTATTGGATTGAAGGATGGGGTGGTTATCTCTTCAAAAGTCCAACCGACGTTCTCACATGTAGCCTTATTGGCATATTTAAGGGCATTATCCTGAATAATTACTATGCAGTTCGGTGAGTTTTCAACAATCGCTCGATATTTACCTTCACTCTCTTTTAGTGCATTATGAGTCTCCTCTAAATTTCCTAACATCTCGTTGATAGCACCAGCAAGCTCAGATAGTTCATCTTTCCCTGTCAACGAGACACGTTGTGAGAGGTTTCCTACCTTGCCTAGTTCTTTGACTTTAGTGCTGAGTTTAACCAGCCGAGATAATACGGTCTTTTCAAAAGGCAGTACGACTCCTAAACCAAAAGCTATACCCACCACTACAATTGCCATGATAATGAAAGAGGTTGTGGCTAGGCCTTGTTGATATATATCCCTAGAAACATCTATCCGCAACACAAGAATAGAGTTTCCATAAATGTCTTTTAACACGGCATACCCAGCAATAGTCTCTTCGCTAAGTGGCTGAATTAGAACTGGTTCTTCTTCAGAAAAAAATGAAAGTGCCGTTTCGAAATCAGCAGGCAACTGCGGATCGTTGAACTCACGCAAAGTAAGAGACAAATGTGTTATTACAGCCAGCCGATTTATTTCTACCGAATCGAGATAGCGTCCCATAATCAGTGCTCCATTAATGGGCCCTTCGTCTTCACTGGTTAAAATAGGTCGTGAGACAATGACCATAGGGCCTTCAGAAAGAAGAATGACTCCGCTTACGTCACTCTCCGTGTCTGGGTGTTGTACAAGGAGACTAGTAGAAGAAAGATGTTCTTGCAAGCTCTGCGGAACGGGTACCTCTTCTTCCTCTTGTAGATCGAAGAACTTGCTGAAGACAATATTACCTGATGAATTCATATATACCATAACATTCAGTTCTGCACCGGTGAAGGTTGTATCCCCAAGATTCGAAGCTATATAGTCTTCGTTAGCATCATCTACAAATTGATAGGTATCGTCCCACGAGGCCCAGTCAGAAACAAAAATACCTAAATTATTAATTTCATTATCTAAAGAACTTAGAGCCCTTTCAAGATCTTGGCGAGTATTGCGTTCTTCAATTTCGGTGTAGCTGCTCATTAAAATAGTTTGCGAGGAAGCGAACAATGACAAGATTAGTCCAACGGTAATCACAAAGACAATGATGAGCGCCTTTCTACGAATTTTCATATGGCCGCTTTCCAGAAACTCAAGTTAAGCACAATTTAGAATTTCTATATATTTAGCATTTTAACTTTGAAAAGCTGAACATAACCGTGGCTATGGTGCGCAGTTCGGAAAAGTTTAGCGCTTTCCAAACCTATTGGTCTGTTTCCAGGTTCTGTCTCCAAATTTTTTCACCATTTTAAGGCTGTCCGCTTTCACTTCGCTGAAAGTTAGTATAGAGGTAGAAGGCGATGACTACCATTATGAGGAAGGGAATTGAGTCCCAAAGGTTCACAGCGAAGGCTACGCTGTCTGTTCCTGTACTGGTAAGGTTAAGTTGCGGTTGAATGGCTGCATAGAAATTATTGTAGATAAAATAGGAGACGGTATAGGCTATACCTCCAATTATTATTGTGATGAACGCGATGGCTACAAGATATAGGCTCCCACGCTCATCTTTCAACAAGTTTCTCAATTTTTTGTTTCCTTTCATGTTTAATCACTTTCATTTTATGTGATCGGGGCGACGTAGACCTGAGGCTAGAAAAGAACAAAAACTCAAGTCGGCTTGAGACGTCTCCTCCCCATGAAACGCAGAGGTGAGATATGCTCCGTATGGGGCAATTCTTTGATCTCTGTCACCTTTCCGACATATGAATATAAAAATTGAAAAAAAGGGGTGAAAGGGGAGTTTATGAAAACCTGTACTAACTGAGAGGTGGGTGGAGAAAAAGAGTGCAGAGGGTTGTGTTTTGACCTACACCCTGCGGTCGAAGTATATGTTCTTACCTTTTGCAGAAAGGGGGATTCCAATTATTATGCTCGCATTTGGAAGCATGTTCAGTCTTTTAACAGCGGTTCCCACACGGTACATTAAACGATTGTCAACGTTCAGCATACTAGCCGTTTTAACAGCAGACCCCAACGCAATTCCTAGATCCAGTACCTTAAATGCACAGTTACCCCCGATGAAATCTTGTCCAGCTTTTTTCGGAGCCTTGTCAAACTCTTCGCAACTTGCATAGCCACAAGCGCCACAGTTGAGCCCAAAAGGGTTATTTCCACACACGCCCACCAATACAATTACTTCAGAGGTCCTAACATTCTCAGCATCACGTCTAAAACCCTCGCGGTTTCTTTCATCGCCTAGCTTGTTCATCTCAGCCACTACTAGATCTTTTTCTGCTCCGTTCACGACTGTTGTCAAAATGTCATCTTGTCCTCCAGATTTCGGCGCAGTTCTAGCTGAAACCGCCATCAACTTTGCAGCCTGCATAACTCCGTCCTTTTCAACATCTTCACTTCTCAAAAGAGGCATTTTGTTACACACCTTTAAAATCACATTCGCCATATTTGGATTATAATCTATGTAAAAAACAATTATAAACTCCTTTATACCTATGTAAGAAAAAAGTGTGACGTATACACGTTAAAAACAAAGAGAGTCTCTGGCTGGGAAAATTGCCCTCTACCTGTTTGCTATGGGGGAGATCCCCGAGCTTTAACTTTTTGCTGCCATCCTGAGTACCCGCTAGAATTTGCTGAAACCTGTAAGAGAGATGAAATGCTAAGAGCTGTCGGATTATCAAAAAATAAATTTGTGGCCATTAAGGACAAATTCAGCGAAGAAGTAAAATGGGGGGGATCATAGACTTTGCTTTAAATCGTTAGCTTATTGCTGTTTAAGAAGTCAGGGTTGCCCAGGAGAAAGGGATAATGCCCTTAAAAAACTGTATGGCGACAATTTGGATAAAGCTTTAGAAGGATATATGCTACTTAAAAGAGTTTTAGCAATTAGAATTTTGGAACAGGCAAATGAAAAAGCTAAAACTTACCTGAGGAGAGAAATTGAAGAACTTAGAAAAACGGGGAGAAAGGATCTCCTGAAACTTCTCAAAATAACATGATTTTCAGGTATTTTAAAATTATATGAATGTAATGCAAGTTATTAAACAACTGGATCTAAA
This sequence comes from Candidatus Bathyarchaeota archaeon, assembly GCA_043811145.1. GTDB lineage: Archaea > Thermoproteota > Bathyarchaeia > Hecatellales > Hecatellaceae > JBDRNN01. Next base: position 6,977 of record JBDRNN010000219.1, on the reverse strand, counting down.
ATTTGGTGAAACTATGAGAGGTATAAAACTCGCGGGTATATCAGGCAGCCCTCGTGTTGGTGCGACGGACTACGCTGTTAAAAAAGCCTTGAACTACGCTAAAGAAAAATATCAGGTTGAAACGGATTACGTTACAGTTCGAGGAAAAACGATAAACTTTTGTCTACATTGCGATTATTGTGTTAGAAAAAAAGAAGGTTGTATTCAAAAAGACGATGTGCAGCAAATTTACCCTAAATTGGAATGGGCTAATGCATGGATTTTAGGAAGCCCAGTATATCAAGGACAAATAAGCGGACAGTTGAAAGCTTTGCTGGACCGGTGTAGAGCAACAGTGGCGAAAAACCTGAAGGTGTTCGAAAACAAGGTTGGGGCAGCTATAGCAGTGGGAGGAGACCGTACTGGTGGTCAAGAACAAACACTTCACACAATCATAGACTTTTACCTGATAAATGAAATGATTCCAGTTGGTGGGGGTTCTTTTGGAGCCAATTTTGGAGGCGCAGTCTGGTCCAAGGATCAGGGGGCTAAAGGCGCCGAGGCAGACAAAGAAGGCCTCAAAACGATCCATAAGACAGTAGATCGACTAGTAAAAGTAGCTTTACTGGTTACGCGATAATCATTTTGAGTAGAGTAGTATGACATCAAAAATCGTTTGGGGAATAACTGGATCGGGAGACCTACTTCCTGAAACCCTTGAAGTTATGAGCAAAATGACCAAAAGCAAAGAGGTGGAGATCACTATCGTCCTTTCTGAAGCCGCCGTCAAAGTTTTGAAGTGGTACAAGATCTTTGAAAAGCTGAATAACATATCTAACAAAGTCTTAGTTGAAGAAGATGCAAATACACCGTTTATCGTTGGACTGCTTCAAACAGGCAAATTCGACTGCATGCTAGTTGCCCCAGCAACAGGAAACAGTGTAGCTAAGATAGTGAGGGGCATAGCAGACACGATCATCACAAACGCAGTAGCTCAAGCCAATAAAGCAAACGTCGACATATATATTCTGCCGGTAGACCAGAAGGAGGGAACGACCACCACGATTCTCCCGAATGGAAAAAAATTAGAATTAACGATACGTAACGTTGATGCCGGAAATGTGAATAAACTCAGGGGGATGAAGGGCATACACGTCTTAGAAAAACCTGGAGAAATTGAAACTATTTTTGATAATATTTAGCGAATTGATGAAAAACTCACAGGATTAAACAATAGAATTATAAACTTGCCATAGTAAAAATTGGGGGTATGTAGATGACAAAATGGAAGTGCACTATTTGTGGGTACGTATATGATCCAGAAAAGGGTGACACTAAATCGGGTGTACAACCTGGAACTCCATTTGAAGAACTGTTAGACGGTTGGACCTGCCCAATATGTAGCGCGCCCAAAGACAAATTTGTAAAAGAAGGATAACAAAGGGTTCGCCATTAGAATCATCCGTAATTTTCCTGTTTATCTATTTGAATGATGATCTTCCAAACATAGATAAGCTAAAAAAGAATAGGCTAGACAAAGTACCTTTGAGCGGTTCTATCGAAATCTTTGATAAGCTCAACGTTTTCTTCTGTTGGAACACTATCAGTATTGGCAAGCCTAGGGAAAAAAGCCATAGGGCTCATCGCCATCGTGGTTGTTAAATGGTCCGCTCCGAATGTCGCTTCAGCTACCTTCAAAGTTAACCTTCTAACATCTAGTTCGTCAACATACCCTAAAGAATGCAGATATTCATGCAAAAGTACTGCGTATAGAAAGGAATAAAGCTCACTCTTTGATTTTGCAAAGAGGGATACGGTATTAAAAACTAAGCGATTTATCACAATACCATTTGAGCCAAGCCCATGCAAAGCTCCAATAGAGGGGGATAGATCTGCAAGATATAACATCAAGCCTCCCCTATGCTGTTTGAGCGTAGTCTCAACAGAAGCCTTCACTAGCTCAAATACGTCTCCGAAGTTTTCACACTTGTCAAGTTTTGTTGGATTCAATTTTTCTACCTTTTTTATTTATGAGGCGAAAAATATAAACTTTACTTAACGGAAAGTATCTCACTATGATGGTAAGTTATACGTTAAGTTTTTAATAGAGATCAAGTTTGAGCCCCGGGCGGGATTTGAACCCGCGACCTGCAACTTTCTCTTTGATAATATACGAGGCTGCCGCTATAAACCGCGCTTAGCTACCGGGGCGCCTATTCTCAGACAAATGGCCAACCTTGTATTATTGTATACAGTTAAATAGAGGTTTTTAACTTGCTCAGATAAAAGTTTAGATGAGGTAATAGATTGCCGCACTCTGAATTAGGAGAAAGGAAAATTATTGATTTAGTTTATAGGGGCCTTGAAAAAATGCCAGGCACAATACTGCCTTTTGGTGATGATGTCTCAACAGTGACAAATAGAGGAAGATTTTCAGCCGTTTTAAAGACGGATATGTTAGTAGGTAAAACCGACATACTGCCTAGAATGACCCTTTATCAAGCTGCCAGGAAAGCAATAGTTATGTGTGTTAGTGACTTTGCTGCAAAAGGTGTCAAGCCATTAGCTGCTCTTGTAGCTTTGGGAATCCCAGAAGGTTTCGATAAGAGAAAAGTAAAGGAGATTGCCAGAGGGTTAAGTCACGGAATCAAAGAATATGGTGCTTACATCATTGGCGGCGATACAAATGAAGCTGATGACTTAATTATTGCTCCGACGCTTTACGGGTTCTGCAGGAGCACTCAAATAATTCCAAGGGGAGGTGCAAGACCGGGGGACATATTAGCTGTTTCAGGTTTGTTTGGGAGAACGACTGCTAGTTTAAAGATTTTGTTGGATGGATTTAAAACGTCTGAGCACTTGCGAAATAAAATACTTAGGTCTGCATACTTACCCGAGGCTAAATTAAATTTAGGTTTAAATTTAAAGAAGTACAACGTTACCGCAAGCATTGATTCAAGTGACGGTTTGGCTTGGAGTCTCCATGAATTGGCCAAATCGAGTGATGTTGGCTTCAGAGTGAACCGGTTACCTATAGCGAAAGAAGTGGAAACTTTCGCAGAAACTAATGGGCTCGATCCTTTTGATTTAGTATTTTACGGCGGCGAGGAGTATGAACTTGTCTTCACGGTTGCATCTAAAAGTTTTCAGAAGATGAAAAAGACTTTCGGAAAGCGAATCATGGAGATAGGAAAAGTAGCTAAGAAAGATCTGATTTACGAAACAAAGAAGTCAAGAAGAAAAATTGAGCCGGAGGGATGGGAACACTTCAAGATGAAATCTAAGTGAAAGCAACTTTGCAGGTTATATATTTTCCCATATTTTTACTGCTTCGTCAGGGTCATTAGCAAAACCAATAGCGGCTAAGGCTCCTATTAACCCTCTCTCTCCAGTGATAACATAGGTTTCAATATGGTTTTTATCAGCCAATTTTATTGCTTCCTCCGCTGTGAGAAGTTCAGTTTTTGCTCTCTTTCCGAACTCGATTACCTCTTTTGGAGGGATTATTCCCCTGAAAGCCACCATGCCAGTATGCTTTGAGAAGGTGTTTCTTTTTACGCGCTCCTTAAAAGCGTCTATCAGTCTTTTCTCCCTACCGCGTGGAACAGCAAAGGTAACCGCCAAACCGACGCAGTTAGTAGTTTTATGTGGGTTCTTGGTATAAAACTGAACAATAGCATGGTTTAGATAGAAACCATACGACTGACTTGCTAAGGCATGGGAGATCTCATTCACCAAACCCCACGTGGCTCCAGCTCCAGCTTCATCAGTGTCGTCCACACCAATAATAACCTTGCTCAATGCAGGCAATACGAGGGTGGCTCGACCAAGCTGACTCCCGCCTCCAGTCTTGTATATCCGCACTCCAATAACTCCCTCAGCCATTCCTCTACAAACTGTCGCGGCGATTCCACCACCGGCCAACCCTGCGTAGGTTACAAATGTCCTGCTACCTTTGTTTTCAATCTTCTCTACACCGGCTCCAGCTATGCTAGCTTTAAGTTTCAAGTCACAGATACCCTCGCTCATTATGAAAATGTTCCTAGCGCCCTCTCGTCTAGCTCTCAGAACTAACTTGCTCACCCGCGGATAGTGGTAAATCTCCCAAGCGGAACCTCCAATGCAGGTTCCCCGAGCATGGAACTCGTGAAGCTCTATTAATTTTCTCTGGCGATCTACCATGCAAATTATTCTCGCGTAGGGAGAAATCCAAGCCTTCTGTCCATACTTATTCAGAAGTTCTTCACGAGAAAGCATAGTGACCATAATCTCACCATTGTATCTAGGTTAGACGTTTAATAGCTGCGAGGGTCTTGAATACAACATCCAAAGCATCTTTACCCAGCACCCTAATCATAGGCTCTTTGTCTACATCCCCCTGATCATAAATAGCATCTAACATTTTTACCTTTGCATCTTTGATAGCCTGTTCAACTCCCCACCTTAATGTACTCCCCTCAATTTCTTTCATCTTTTTGGGTTCAAATTTTCTGTCAAAACTGGAAACCGTTAGACCTGCTTTTTTGAAAGCTACAACAAGATTTCTGTCATAATGAACGTTCATGACCGCGCTTACCTTAGAGTCTAGAAGAGCACAAGCTAGGATGACGTTAGCCATGTGTGTAGAAACTCCAAACTTCACTGGACCTCCAACATGGATTTTTTTCCCGTCTCGTTTTATCCTTCCTTCAATTGCTGCAACGTGATTTAATGAAAACGGATGTGGCAAGGACATTGCAATCTGCGTTCCTACATCTGCAATGTAAGGTAAGAATTTTTTTTCATTTTTTTTAACTACTGTAATGCTAGATAGGATGTTCTGTACAATAGAATTTTTCTCAGCTGTTATATGCAAGTAGGCCAATGGGTTCGCGACTGGTTTTCCTTCACCTATTGTTAGGCTGAAGTTGAAGAGCCCCTGCATGAAATTTTCAGTCTGATCAACAGCTTCGTCAAGTCTTAGGCCATAAGTTAAAAACGCTGCGATAGCAGCTGAAAAGCAGCATCCGCCTCCATGTAACGAAAGGGATAGCCTTGGCTTTCGGTATATTTTAAAATTTCCATTTTTAAGGAAGACATCTGTTACTAATTCTCCTTTAATATGCCCCCCTTTAATTATGATACTATTAACGCCTAACTCGCTTATCTTTTGGGCAGCATTCTTCATATCAGATAAACTTTTGATGCGCATTTGGGTAAACTTCTCAGCCTCGGGAACATTAGGAGTAAGTATAGTTGCCAAAGGCAGAAGCTCCTTAACATATGCCTGCAATGCACTTTCGTCTATTAAAGTGACGCCCGTCCCTGCTTTAAGGACGGGATCAACCACGATTTTTAAATCATATTTTCTAAAATGTTTAGCCACTACTCGGATATTCTCAGATGAAAAAAGCACCCCCGTCTTTGCAGCCACAATATGCATGTCTCTGAAAATGGCTTTGAGTTGACCTTCAACTAGTTTCGGCGGTATTGGCAAAAGTTCATATATATTTTTAGTGTTTTGAGCTGTTAAAGCGGTAACTACGCAAGCTCCGTAGGTTTCTAAGGCTGCAAAGGTTTTTAGATCTGCAGTAATTCCAGCGCCCCCGCAGCTGTCAATACCGGCCACTGTCAAGGCGGAAGATTTCTTTCTCAGATTTTTTGACATTATACCACATTACAGAAGTGAGACATAATGAATTTGGGGATGTTTCTATTAGAAAGGTGAGATGTGTTATGCTTTGGTTTTAAGCCATTGCTTTTTTTGCAATTTCACCTAATTTTGTGGTAGGAAGGTAGGCCCCTCCGGCGAAAGTGTAATTGCATCGGGTACATTTCCAAATTCCAACACTAACACGCTTAACTGTCTTAAAGGCACATTTAGGACATTCATGCTTCTGTTTCATTTCAATCTCTATTTTACCCCTCAGTTTCCTAAGACTGGTTCCCCCACGGGCTCCGTACCGTCCCATGGGCCCAACTTTTTTAGTTTTCTTCACGTTTAAACACTGTAAGCTTCTTTCTGTTCTCAGTAGACTTTTCAAGAGCTACTTCTGTAGCCTTGTTTATTTCTTCTGGTGTAAATAGGCCTATTCCGCTTTTCTGTACAGCACAAACTTTTTCGTCATCTGTAAAGGAAATAGTGAGCTTTGAACTTGCAATTATTTCTTCCTCAAGTGTTGGGTCAACAACTATTGTATCACCTATTTTCACAAAGGTAGTTGAAATTGGGTGATCCTTTATTGGAAGGGGCATTTCCTCGCCTTCTTTTTTAACAACATCTCCCGATTCAGTTACCTCGAAGATAGGCAGCTTTGTGTTCAGAAGAGCGACTAGTGACGCGAAAGCTGATGCGTCTATAAGGTTACCACCATGATTTAGAATATATACGTCTACAAAAATCAGATAAACCTTCTTACCAGGAACTAGAACGAGTTTTCCCGTTTCGATGCATTTTGATTCTCTAATTCCTCTGTCAACAACCCTTGCAAGTCCAACTGAATTTTCATCAGGAGGGCCAGGTTCAAAAAGCTCATGAGCCAGAGGTACAAACTCAGAGTTAACAATTAGTACACCATTGTTAGGTGTATCCGGGTAAGGTTCACCTACCTCACCTTTAATGCCGACCAAAACTTTTGTTTTACCAAGTGTAACTAAAGCGGAACCTTCTGCTTTTTCAATAAAGTTTGGTTCAACTTTAATTTCTCTATAACTGTAGAAATCTCTACCATCGACTCTTTTTCCTGCCGCCAGCAATTCCAGCATTTGTTTGCTTCTTATTTTGGCGAGCGTCTCAGACTGAGATGTTATAGACATTGTTACTTTACCTCCTCTGTTACCTTTTCTTCACTAGAGTACCTTTGTTTCAAGGCAGCCTTCTGAAGCTCATATATCTGTTTACAGGCTTGGATTGCTAAACCAATCGCTTTCTCAAACTCTTCTTTGGTGAGCAGCCCATCCATTTGAATTAATGAAATCTTTCCCATGTTTGGAATTATCGCAACGGCCAGATCTGCCTC
>JBDRNN010000218.1:0-3160 GCA_043811145.1 Candidatus Bathyarchaeota archaeon | reverse complement strand
CGCCCAAATCCCTCAACCTAACATAGTTTGTTGCGGCAGAAGAAAGTGAAAGATAATCCTCTTGCACATACACAGTTGTTGGAACATCTCTAGACGATGATGAGGTAAACACCACATTCCCTGGGGGGTTTGAGGTGTCTGCAGAAACTTGAAGAGAGTAAGACGTGGTTTGAACAATATGTGCGAAAACATCACCCATGTCAGTTGCTCCTGCAGGAAACGAGAAACTAGTAGTCTTGTCTGATGAAGAACCGCCACCATACTCAAATGTATTTGCAACCTTTATACTACCATATGAAGGAATGTTTGTTGTTTTAGTATAATTCAATTCTATGTATGAAGATCCGTCAGGGTCATTAATTGGATCAGAATAAATGATTGTATCCCCTTCCCCCCACCGATAATCCCCATAATTATTAAAGTAGACCACCAAAGTATTTGTGCCTTCAATCAGCTCATTATTTATCTGATTAGGTGAGTAAGTATACACCTGAGTGGGCGAGGGATTATTATCATAGTCAAACGGATCATCACCATTTATAAAAAGAATATAATCATAATCTCTCATTCTTCGCCATCCATTCCAGGACGGGAATGTACTCCATCTAGATGTGAAATCCTCTATGCTTTGTCCAACTATGCGTACAGAAGCGCTAACATTTATTGCAGTTGGAGGGATGTAGAACGGAACAACCTGCCAAGCACCGCTTTCATCATCTCTGCTAGAGGATTCAACGCTTCTTGTATTGTCAAAATAATACCTTTTCGATACAAAAGAGGAATATTGAGGAGGGGATTCAGTGACCTCATAGCTGTATTGTATAAACATTCCAGGATGTATGTGTGAATTGTATCCATAATTTCGTATTGCAATCACAACTGTGTTTAACCCATTTTGCAGACATCCATCGATATTCTCTCTGCAAAACGTACCTTCCCCAGACGTAAAACAAGAATCCATTCTGCTAACTGTGCAAGTACCGCCGTTTATGTTCACCACGTTATACGAAGTTCTATCCCCGTGAACTGAGATATAGAATGTAGCATTTGTCAGTGTATAATCTGAGCTAATGTTAAAATACTTAGTTATATATACCCATCCAGGACTCGATGAACTCCCATACCACCCCGCTCCTTGGGGCGAAAATGAGACTGTTTCCGTAAAAGATTTAGTAACTTGAGTCGCGCTTGCGCTTGCCACAAATCCATCAACAGGTTTGTTGTACTCAACACCAGAAATAACCTTCTTTGCAGAATTAACGGTAACAGGCGTGACATTGCTCCTTTGGTAAACCATGTCCTCAACATTCATAAAAACTCCAAATCCATAGTTTGAGGGAACAACCTCTTCCAAAATATCTGCAGCAAAATCATTTGCGACACTCAGATTATTGGAGGACCAAAACCTGCCAATCATTTCAAGTACAGATCTGTTGTTGTCTACAGATGAAATCACACCTTGACTTCTTAGATTATCAACATAATCACTTTCAAGCTCATACACTTGCAGCTCAGACAAACACTCTAGAACATCTTGGGAAATGTGATTCACATGTATTGTCGGGCTTCTTGACACATACTGGCTTGAAACCAGTAAAACTCCACTCAAAAGAATGGCTGCAGCCAGCAAAGCATCTATCGAAAAGAAAAACCCTCTCTTCTTTCTAGCTAATCCCATAATTGCAACACCATACTTACTATTTTTGAATTATATATCACAATCCTTCTAACACTAACTAAGTGATCATGATCTGAAGGGACGATCCCTTTTGTATTGTTTCCAGGAAGGTCAACAATTGTTCCATTAGGGTATTCCAAATAGAAATAAAATCTGTTTGCAGTTTTGAAAGAAACTCTTACATCTTCATAAGACATTAAGTCCATGAATGCACCTAATTTTGTTTCATTTATTCTGTGCTGGCTATCTGTAAGCCCAATCCTTTGGTAGTTAGAGCTGTTCCACCCCTCAGGGTAACCTGAGGAAATCAGTGTTGAAGATATTGTTTTTGACTCAAGCATTGTTTCCTCGAGTACTTCATCATTATCTACAACTGCATTGTTCGCATACGCGTAATAGATTAGAATGACTATAAAGAAGATAGTTATGGCGATTATAAAATCTGTATACCACACTTGAGCTTTTTTATTGATTAAGGTAAATCACCCCCTCTCCTTTCATGATTACATTTACGCCTTTAACAAGCTGACCTTCGCTCTCGACAACATTAAGAACGTACTCATAATTCTCAGAGAGCGCAATGATAGTTCTGTTCGTTACGTTTATTGCATAAAAATCTCCATTTTCCAATGTGGCAGGAATTGTAAATTCTCTATAAAAACCATCTGCCATTTCTGAAGCAAGATTAATTTCACCCTGAACCATGTATGTTACATCCTTAAGAAGCTCGCGTTCTTCATTGCTGACTATCATTCTAAAATCGCTTCTGGTGGAATACACGAACACTATCATTATCACGAAAGCAATAGCTACGAGTATAATGAACTCAAAAGCCACCTGGCTTTTTACGTTCCGATCCATGTATAACTCCCTCTTGATTCAATGATAATATTATGAATACCTGAGGTGGTTGGCAGCGTTCCATTTACGGGGACAGAAGAAAGTTTTACCACATCATCTAATCCATTATGCCTCTTCACTTGGAATGTGATCTCATATCCGGATATTGTTATGTTGTTGATTCTGTTAGGGAAAAAAACCCTTAGCGTAGTTTTGGACGGCTCGCCTAAGTAGTAGACCGCTTCCGCGGAATCTAAGATCTTGTTGGCTATGTGGTCTATTTGATTAGATATAATGTCATCATTCATATTCTGAGAATGCGTTTGGAATATTATAATTAAGGGCACAGTTATCACAAACACCAAACCAACAATTACAAGGTACTCCATGCTAATTTGTGCCTTTTTCAACCAATCACCCCTTTTTTAAATGTTTCAAATATTGTAACTTTGACGCTTTATAAACCTTGCTGTGATCCTTGCCTTACAGAGCTAAGAAACGCCTTAAATGAGATATCTGCGTCATTACGAAAACCAGATAATGTAAAAAAACTACCAGAATGATTGCCGATGCTTTAAAGATAGTGTATGAGAACTAAATCTAGGTGATTTCCTCATCATCGCCAAAATTCACACGAGAATT
>JBDRNN010000217.1:0-2348 GCA_043811145.1 Candidatus Bathyarchaeota archaeon | reverse complement strand
ATACATTCAACTTTAGCATATCTTGGCTTAATCTTGGGATTATTAGTGGCAATTGTGGGCGACTGGTTCATCACATTATCCTTGGGTGAACAATATACTGGCTACTTCCATAATTACTTGAGTTTCAACATGATAATAGCTTCAGCCGCCCTCTTCTTGATATTAATCAGAATCCCTCATAATAGAATTGACAGTGGCAACATGACAATCAACCGCTTGATTTATTGGGTTGAACAAAATACCTTACCGATTTATTTGATTCATGTTATTGTTTTGGAGTCTCTTCAGCTTGGCCTTTTAGGTTTTTCCTTCCCATATACATACAATCTCCTAGTCGATGTGCCATTAATTACTCTTGTTACTTTTGCACTATCAGCTGCCATTATTTATCCCCTAAAGAAGATACCTTATGTAATGAAACTGATTGGTTAAACTTACTAAAGCTGCGAGTCATTAGCTATAATTAACGCCATAACTAACAAAAATGCTACTCGCGTAAAATATCAGATTGCTGTGTGTCATTTGAGTTTTCATTATTGATTGTTTGTGTTTAACTCACTTTTGCTAAATTGATTAGCGCATTTTAACTCCGCTAAAATGGGAACATTGCCCTCAAAACTCTCCTTTTTCTATTATTTGTTCTAGTTACTGAGTATACGCTTCTCAGGAATCTTCTTATCATGTGAAGTTGATACCATAAGGAAAATGAGCCGGATCTCAACTTTGATGAATAATTCCTGCCGTTCAGGAAGGGAAAGCTCTCTTCATTCTGCGCTAAAGAAATGGTACTTTCTTGAGGGAGATAAACTAGAAGACAGAGTAGACGATTTTGTAGTGGACATAGTGCGGGGAGACCTGCTGATTGAAATACAGATTGCCAACTTTTCAGCGATAAAACCAAAGCTCTTGCGTCTGCTCAATGACCACAAGGTTCGTCTAGTCTACCCTATACCTAAAGAAAAATGGATTGTTCACAAATCGACGGCCACCGGCGAGACTTATGGAGGAAGAAGGTCTCCAAAGAAGGGTCGGCTATCTGATCTTTTCAGCGAATTAATCAGAATACCAAGTCTCTTCTCAAAGGGCAATTTCAGCATCGAGATATTGTTGATCGAAGTAGCAGAAATATGGTGTGATGATGGAAGAGGAAGTTGGAGAAGGAAAGGTGCAAGCATAGAAGACAGAAGACTTATCGGCGTTTTCGAAAGAAGCGTTTTTGAACTCAAAACAGATTTCCTCAAAGTCCTACCGGGGGATCTGCCTAATCCCTTTTCGAACAGAAATCTTGCCAACCGCCTGGGAATACCGGTCAATCAATCGCGCAAAATGACTTACGTGCTCAGAAAAATCGGAACAATAACATATGTGGGCAAGAATAGAAATCAAATGCTTTTCGCGTACGCACGCGACCCCTGATGTTTTTAGTCATATTATTTATTGAAGGTTTTAACAATTTAACCGTAGTTGCGTTTTCATGTTTTTGTTTAAACCCTATTCAAATTGAAATTCCACGATACCAGAGCACTCTTCAAGCGAAAAAATTGACACTAAGTTGAAGGGCGTTCACAGCGAAAACAAATCTGTTTCGAACCTGAAGCTGTTAGCTCTCTTCTGAATATGTCAAATTTAGAACAGCTATAGGTTAATGCTCAATCAAGACGATGAAGTTTATTATAACAATACGGCTAACATAATGAAAGAAATGCTTGTTAAAAGAGAAGCTGAGTTTTAGCTTTTAGCCATCAATTAACTACTTTTCTTGAGGTCATCATCACTTTTTCGGTTCGTTGCTTACTTGAAAGCGAATAAGCTTTAGTGAGACCCAGAATGTCCAAATAGATAACACTAAAGACTCCGCGAACTCTGGAACCGCAAAACCAATCTGCAAGTTGGCAACAAACACAATCATTGGCAAACCAAAAATAGCCAACAAAGCAGTAATTCCCAAAACAAGACTCACTTTTCCAAGTTCACGCCTCTTTTCTCCCAAACCAATACAGATTAACCCACATGGAGTCAAGAGCAGATAGCCCAAAGCCACCAATCCATGAACAATATCATAGTTTTCTGTAAACACTCCAACTAATGATAGAGAAATATTGCTTACGAGGAGTAACAAGACCCCTATCTTCAAACATCTTGTTTTGCCAAGATAGTTTCTTAATCCAAATACGAACAACAGATTAAGCAGACCGCCAACAACAAGAGCGCTGTTAAATAACCATGCTTGTGAGCTAACACCTATGTCACTTAAAGCATTCTTATTCCAGCTAAAAGATCCCTCAAGCACCGTTGAAACAAGAATCATCGCAAGTGGCACGGTTGAACTTATGACCCCTGAGATACCA
>JBDRNN010000216.1:0-9498 GCA_043811145.1 Candidatus Bathyarchaeota archaeon | reverse complement strand
ACAGAATTTACACCATCAACCACAACCAAGTACCCAACATTCTTTGCACCCATTAATTTTGCAGCCTCAACAACAGATTTCGATTTATCTATCGTTACCACGTTTCTTTCCATAATATCCTCAATGCTGACAGGCAATCTACACGACCTCACTATCTTTAACCATAATGCATTTAATAAGCTGATCCTTTCTAACCAAAATTAACTCTATCCTTTGTGTGTACCTTGCTGTGCACGCACAAAAGTCAGCTGTTTGTTGCAGTATTCTTTCTTCTGAATGCTCTTGCTAAGAATGTAACAATAAATGGTGCAGCGAAGAAGAAAACTATAAGCGGTGGTGAGATATTGTCTCTTGTTATAACGGCTGCTAAACCTGCCAAACCTACAGAAGCGATGAATGTCCATCTAAGTTTTCTAAAAATAGATACTACAGATATCTTTTTCCTATTCTCAAAGATTTTTGTAACAAAATATGGATATATGAAAAAAGCAACCCACGTTGTTGTAGGAATTTGTATTGGCGATCGGTTCATCACATTCTCTATTATTACACCAGCCAAATATGCAGTTAAAGCTACTTTCCACCACGTGAATTTCTTGTATAAGAAGGCATAGATTAACATCAGAACTGTGTAAGGAATAACCATGAATATCGGTCTGCCCATTGCAATTTCACCAAGAAAGGCTGCTGTTACTCCTCCGAATAACGCAAAAAACAAAACGTTTTTTATCCTGCTGTAGTCCTTCACGTAAAGTCTATGTATTCCTGCTGGAATTCCAATCAATATGGCGGCAATTATAGCAAAAACTACTATGAATTGAGGTTGAGCAAAAGTAATTGTTTCAGGAGTAATGGGTCTTAAATAACCCGGAATTGAGGCTACAGTAAAAATAACTGATATCGTGATTAAAATTATTATAATAACGGTTAAACGATTTCTATCTTTTTCTTCCATGTAATTAATATAAGAACTGTATTTTAAAAAAGAAACCTAAACTAGCTTTCATTCACCCTTTTATGTTTAGGAACATTCTTTGTATGTAGATACCTTGGCGTACACACATATATCCGTGATGTGCTAAATTCTCTCGGAGATTAAGATGGATCACACGATTGTTCATTTTGAAATACCTGCAGAAGATGTTGAAAAGCTCAGGAAATTTTATAATCAGCTTTTCGGATGGAAGATAGAGAAAATGGCGGGCTTTGAAGACTACTGGTCGGTTCTGACAGCACCAGCAGATGAGAAAGGTTACCCCAAGGGCCCCGGTGTAAACGGTGGAATGATAAAGAAGCAGAATCCTGAACATAAGTTCACATACTATGTTGGAGTGGAATCGGTTGACGAATACGTCAAGAAGATTGAAGAACTTGGAGGAAAAATCACAGTTCCAAAGACAGAAGTACCGAACGTCGGATGGTGGTCTTTAGCCATTGACCCTGAAGGCAACTGCTTCGCTATCTTCGAAGAAAAGCAAAAGTAACATACTAAACAACTTCTTTTTTCTTAAAACAGTGTAACCTGGGTACTTTAGTGCACAGGAAAGGTGCAAATGTGAGAATTGAGGCTGATTCTCTTGGAGCTTTTCGGATAAGCTTTTATGAGAACTCGATAATTATGATTCGATTAAAATGTCTGAAAAACCGGTAAACTGCAGACTCTGCGGTACCAGACTTACAAAAACCAGGATCGGTATAGTTTACTGTCCCGTATGTGGGCCTGGATCTGGAGCTACATAAAAAACTCTCGGTGTTGCCTGAAGTTATTCCTCTTTCTCAAAACATTGAGCGTCTGGAAATTTAGGCTGCATATATTTTTTATCTAATGTGTGTGCGCATCAACTTTGAGGTGCTTTTGCACATACAAAAAAATTTAACTGTAACTCACGTATTTCTATTGGAGATGTTGAGTTTTTGAAATGCAAAAAATGTGATGCTGAAATTCCTGAAGATGCAACATTCTGTCCAAAATGTGGCGTAAGGGTTGGCGAAAAAACTGTGAGAGAGGAGTTTCAAGTTCGAGGAAGCGATTTGGTTGACAAAGTGAAAAGCCTCATACATGAGGGTAACATTAGAAAGATCATAGTAAAAGATCAGGATGGAAAAACAGTGATGGAGTTTCCATTGACTTTCGGCGTCATCGGTGTTGTTCTGGCTCCAATGCTGGCTGCTTTAGGGGCAATAGCTACACTGGCGATGAGATATACTCTCGTAGTTGAGAGAAGACAAGAATAATCATTCAGCGAAAAGGTTCCTCGGTGCGTGCACACATTAATCACAGAGTATAAAAAAATACAGTTTATCAATGACGACTCCAAATAGAAGGATAGGTAAGAAAAAACTATATCAGAAAGACCTGACTATAACGTAGTTAACACATATTATCGGGGAGAACTTGATATAAAAATAGCCATTTTCTCTTGGGAATCTGTGTACACGATCCAAGTTGGCGGTCTCGGAGTAGCTGCAACTGTACTCGCCGAGGAATTGGCTAAAGCTGGGCATGAAGTATATTTTTTCACGAGAGGATATGCTGGACAACCGGAGTGCATGAACATAAATCATGTTCATTATCATTTGTGCACTTTTAATCCAGGACAAAATAGCGGGGCATTTTCATACAATATGTCGAAAGCGATGTTGAAAAGCTTTCACGAAGTCGAAAAATATAGAGGCGAATTTGATATTGTTCACGGACATGACTGGAACGTTATCGATGCCTTACACGATTTAAAAAATGAAGGGTATCCAATAATCCTTACCTATCATTCGACAGAGTATGGTCGTAACGGAGGAATTTTTGGTGATCGGTTGGAGTTTAAAGAGATCTCAGGTAAGGAGTGGTATGGTGGATATATTGCAAACAGTGTTACAACTGTTTCTCACTATATGAAAAATGAATTGAACTGGCTTTATAAAATTCCCCTTGAAAAAATAGATGTCATACCCAATGCAATTGATCCATCAGATTATCAGCTTAAGGTTGATCCGGGAAGAATAAAAGAAACGTTAAACATACATCCCTTAGCCCCAACTGTTGGGTTCATTGGCAGATTGGAGTACCAAAAGGGACCCGATTTGCTGATAGATGCGATACCAAAAGTGCTTGCAAAACGCGGGGATATAAAATTCATTTTTGCTGGTCAGGGAAGCATGAGAAGTTACTTAGAAAGACGCGTTGAAGATTTAGGTATCACTTACGCAGTGAGATTTTTGGGTTTTGTACCTTATTGGCATTTTCGAGAGCTCCTAAATTCATTCGACATTATCTGTCTCCCAAGCAGAAATGAGCCTTTCGGAATTGCACTGTTAGAGGCGTGGGCAACTGGGAGACCTGTAGTAACGACAGATGTTGGTGGCCTAGGCGAGAACATTGATAACTTCATCAACGGAGTAAAGGTCTACACTAACTCGGATTCTGTGGCTTGGGGAATAAACTATCTCTTAAACTCTCCCGATCTCATGAAGAAGCTGTCGGAGGAAGGAATTAAAAAAGTAAAGGAGTTCAGCAAGGAAAAGACTATCGGTAGATTGGTGGATATTTATTACAGAGTCTTAGAAAAGATGGAACTTGGTGCGTAAACAAATTAAATGCTCGAGGATATTTTGAGCAGCCTTTAGAAGGTGAAGAGGCAGAGGAGGAAGCAGGGTTAAACGCTATAATCGCCGTTATCGGACATCTGATAGACTTTGACCCTGACCGAGCTTGTAAGATCTCTTACAGGGTCTTAGAGGATGTGAACCTTCACGAACTATGCAGGCAGGTAAAACAGATAGTTGAAGATAGACTTACGACGCAAGATGTAGAGGGTTCGACCAAAAAAGAAGTTGCTTGGAATTTTTAACTTGGCTTGGTGGTTGGTAGAACCTTAGGGGTTTCTTATTGGAGGATTGAAAAATGTGAGTTATGTGATCACAAAAGAAACCATCCTTAAAAACGCTTCGAATCCCGGCCGGTCCACCACAAACTTTAGGCGAGGGCGGTTTAGTTCACCGTCATAAGACAAAATTTGTCGATAAATTGGTGTTGAAATCCACCCCCGCACCAACTCTTCGCATGTAGCTGAAATGTAAGATAAGATAGTGTTAATCAGTTCTTTCTACGACTTTGAAGAACGCTTGAAATTAGGTCAGTACCAGAGAGTTGTTATATACTTTTAGCTTCAGAACCAGTCAACGAGGAGGCTGAAAATTGACTTCAGCAGATTGATAAAATGGCTTCATGAAAAGCCTACCATGCGAAATATTAATTGTTGAGAAAGGGAAAGCTTACAGGGCACTTTCTTAATGAGTTGCAGATAAAATTCTTATTAGACGCGGTAAGGCTATAATTACCGAAACCAAATGTTGGCAGCTAAAAAAAGGTTAAGATAAAAAAATGATGAAGAAATGTACCTTTTGCGGAGAAAAAATAGAAAAATATCCTTGCATCCATTGCGGATACAAAGGATAAGAAAAGATAAAAATGACATCTATATGTTCGAAGTGTGGCTATATGATTATCTTCACCCAAAGGAGGGCTGATTTAATTGAAATCAAGAACAGGGTATCTGACACAAGACGCACGTTCCGAAGGTGAGAAAGTTAAGCTCAGTTATGCGGAACACAGAGAAACAGGGCAGACAGAACGGTATATTCTTTTCCCAACTGAAAAATGTCCTCCAGTAGACCAGCTGAAGAAGGGAACAAAAATACACATCTTCTACCAGAATTCCGGCACTGTGGAAAGAATAGAGATTGCTAGATGAGATGAAAGGGCCTCCGTTATTTGAGGGGTAAAACGGGCAGAGAGAAGCTTTTACTCACTTCCTTAATAAAACCAGTTTTCCGTTGGCGAAAATGGCTGGTTCCTGCTCTCGGGATAATTATCACCGCTGCCTTGGTTTCGCCCGTGATCCTAAGAAGGCAGCCCCCACCAAACACGGGATGAATTAGCCTTGATCAGCACTAGCAGAAAATTGCAACCGACTTCTTTAAGCTGTTCTCACCATCGAACAGGACTCTGGATAGATGGGTATCTGTGGTTGCGGAGATAGAAAAATGACGAGGCTAGGCGTGAAGTGGTAGCTGAGGTTAGAATCGTAAATGTCGTCGCAACCGCTAAATGTGAACATCAGTTTGACCTGAACGCCATCCAGAGAGCATTCCCCGAAGCCGAATATAGGCCTGAACGTTTTCCCGGCTTATGTTTCAGGCTGAAGAAACCGAAGACAGGCAGCCTCATCTTCAGCTCAGGGAGTATTGTCTGCACCGGCGCCAAGTCTACGGCCCAAGCTAGGCTGGCCGTTCGAATGGTGGTGAAGACGTTACGCAACAGGGGCATAATTATTCCCCACAACCCTGAGGTTCATATCCAGAACATCGTTGGCTCTGCGAATTTGGGTGTGGATATCAATATGGAGAAGACTGCAGAAGCTTTGGAGAGAACAATATATGAGCCTGAGCAGTTCCCTGGCATCATGTACCGGATGGAAGAACCAAAAGTGAATATCCTGATCTTTGTAAACGGAAAGCTGGTAATCACGGGAGCCAAGAGTGAGGAGCAAGTCTACCAGGCCACAGTTAATATCCAGAGGAAGCTTGAGGAGGCAGACGTCATATTCCATAGGGAGGCTCCAGGTGCTGATCAGCTAGATTTAAAGAAGTGAAATTGGATGGTGAAGAAAATAATCAAAGTCGATCTGCCTAAAATTAAAGTCTCAAAGATTGATGCGTTAAAAGAGATTATGAGAGCCTGGGGATTAAACCCTGACGAATTACTAGTGAAAGACGCTCAGGCAGAGCCTCACAGGATAATTGTAGGCGAACTAAAAGCGGAACATGAATTATTAACCCTGAGGAATGCATTTAAAGAAATACTAAAGAGAGAATTATTCGATAGCACCTGAAAAATCAGCTATAACAACTCTTATCATAAATCTTCTTTTAATCCTATGTCATGTCCAGTACTTCTTCCATTCATGAATGGATTGAGAAAATACACACCCATTTTGAAATGGTCATTAGTAACGCATCAATATTGATCATGACGGATCTTAGGAAGGAAGCATGATGGTGACTATCGTGCTATGCCGGCCTACTTAGAGGCTTTGGATGAGGCGGCATTAAAATTTGTAGGTGTGTATCCTAAAAATCCTTTAGCGCATGGTTTGCCTTTAGTGATGGGCGTTGTCCTTTACATTGAACCGAAGACGGGGAGATGTCTATCGGTTATGGAGGCGCGTTGGCTAACAGCTATGAGGACGGGAGCGTCGGGGGGTGTAGGTGTAAAATATCTCTCCCGGCCTGATTCAAGGATCGTGGGTATTTATGGGGCTGGAGTTCAAGCTAGAACGCAGTTGATGGCACTCTGTGAAGTAAGGAAGATAGACGAGGTGAGGGTTTACGACATAATACCTGGTAAGGCAAAGGCTTTCGCGGAAGAGATGGGTAAAAAGATTGGAGTAATGATCAAGCCAGTTGAAAATCCCCAAGAAGCCGCTGAAAAGTGCGATATAATTATTTCCGCCACTCCTTCTAGGAAACCTATAGTTATGGATGATTGGATTGAACCTGGCACACATATTAATGCTTTAGGTGCCGATGCGCTGGGCAAACAGGAGCTTGACCCCTCCATATTGAAGAGGGTAAAGGTAGTGGTGGATGATGTGGAACAGGCAATCCACGGGGGAGAGGTAAACGTTCCTATTTCGCAAGGAATAATTTCAAGAAAGGATATTTACGGGGAGATGGCTGAGGTTGTTTTAGGGCACAAGCCAGGCAGAACCTCAGACGATGAGATAACAGTCTTCGACTCAACAGGCTTGGTGATACATGATGTTATAATAGCAGGCTTAATTTACAGAGGCGCTAAAGAGCTGAAGATAGGCGTTACAATCTGAGTTCCATGCCCGGGGAAGATTAAAAATACGTGATGATGAGAAGAATGAGAAGTAAACAAATTCAACTTATGGAAAGTGTGTCGCTTCGAGTAACGTATAACGAGAGGAGAAATTGGTTATACTCGTTGGGGGTAATGTTTTACGCTGGGGGGCGTAAGAAGCTGATTATGTGCTAGTGTAGTGTAAACCCTAAAAAATCATAATAGGAGGAAGATACAAAGTGGAGAACCGTAACTGGGGATCTCAGCAAGAGAACCCTGAACTGATCTTTGAATATACCTCAGACCCGGCGATAAAGGACGGTACACACGCTGACTTTGGAAGAATTAACGATATTAGAATAATAGCAACCACAACCCTGCTAGCTACCGTAAACACATATCAGCTCTTACATATCGTAACTAAAACCTTAGATCGTATAAGGTAGGGCAAACCCGATATGGTGGTTTTCTATCCGAGCGGAGGGGAAATAAAAGAGCATCTAGAGGATTCAGAACGTACGCTAATAACTATAGTTGATGGTCTACCTGAAAAAGTCTACGCAAAACTCGATGGCGATGTTTTAACCTTTTTCTTAGCCTCCGAATATTAGAGGAGATGTTGAGTCATGACTGAGATTAGACTTGTGAGTCAAAAGGATCTAGAGGCCTTAGAGAACAGGGTCAAAGACCTTGAAGCCAAAGTTGAAGCTTTAGATGTGAGAATCAAAATAATCGAATCCATCTCCCATTGAAACATCGACCCCTTGAGCGTATGCCCAGGGTGTTTCAGCATATAAAATGATTCACCATACCCTTAAGTAGAAATAAAATAATAAAATAAATGGGTGTTATTATTTGGAAATATTCTGTGTTAAATGTAAAAAGAAGGTGACAGTTCAAGACGACAAAGTGAAGAAAGGAAGATCAAAAGACGGTCGACCATTGATAAGAGCAGAATGCCCTAAATGCGGATCTAAACTGGCTAAATTCGTAAAGCGGAAAAAATGATCTCAGTTTTCCAAAAGTAATATCAAGTGAGAGGCAAATAACTATGGGTCTACGAACTCGGGAACTACGACGCATTATACGTAGAGATGGGGTAGTTCGTTCTCGGTTGATGGTTTACTTTGATTGCTCTGATCCTCTGCCAGATCCCGAGGCGCAAGCCTAGACGAGGCGAAGAGAAGCCTCTTTAAATGGTTTTTTATGCCATTATTACCATAATATGAAAACAAACCGAGCTTACCGAATATTGATATTAGCTAGCTAATTAGCTATTAACAATGTTTTATTACCATGTGGTAGTCACTAAATTTAACTTTTCGTCATCTTAACCCCATAGCGTTATTTAATATGCCAAATTTGACAGTTTAATTATAGTTAATCAAAAGTGGTTATCTTGCCGCGGGTCCACATAGATATTCTGACACCTAAACAGGTGCTCTTCTTTAACGAAGTCATCAAAGAGCTGAAAAAATCAGGTTATGAAACGCTAATAACTACGAGGAAATATCGGGAAGTGAATCAGCTTCTCCAACTTAAAAAATTGAAGGCCGTTGTGGTAGGCAAGCATGGAGGGGCTACGCTTAAGGGAAAATTGGAATCCAGTTTAAAGAGAACGTTACTTCTCAAAGATCTATTGGTTGAAAAAAAACCTAACGTTTCTCTATCTTTCTCTTCGCCTGAAGCAGTTAGAGCAAGCTTCGGTCTTGCAATACCGCATATCTGTGTAAATGATTCTCCTCATGCTGAGGCTGTTGCTAAGCTGACAGTTCCTCTGTCAGAAAAACTACTCACCCCCTACGTTATACCCCAAAAGGCTTGGATCAGACTTGGAGCCTCCGAGAATATGATCGTTCAATACCGGGCTCTGGATCCAGTAGTTTGGCTAAGCAGATTTAGAGCTAATCCTCAAACCCTAAAGCAGCTAAATCTATCCAAGCGTAAACCTATAATCACTATACGCTTAGAGGAAACCTATGCAGCTTACCTGACCAAGTTTCCTACCACCGGATCTAAAATCTTGCCTATTATCCGAAGAATCGTGAAAGAGTTTAGAGACACAGCTCAGATTGTGGTTATACCTCGTTATGAAGATCAAGCTCCTATGTTACAGAAAAAATTCGGTAAAAAAATAACCGTGGCTGAAAGGGTAGTAGATGGACCCAGCCTTATTGCTTTCAGCTCGGTTTTTATCGGAGGTGGAGGAACCATGACTGCAGAGGCAGCTTTGCTGGGAATTCCCACGTTCTTCTGTCATCCTCGTGAACTTACTCTAGTTGAAAAATTTCTTATACATAAAAAGCTGGTCAAACGGGTAACTGACTCTGAGGTTTTAATAAAACGCATGCTTCAAATCCTCCGAAACCTAGAGCAATTTAAGGTTCTTCAGAATAGGCGGGCTAAACAGCTAACTTCCAAAATGGAAAATCCTGTTAGGGCGATTAAGAAGGTTATTGCTCAGAGCTGCTGATTTTTCTATTCAAAACTAAATTTCGATATATTTTGTATAGAAGGTTTTTGAAAGCAACTAGAAGTATCGCTATTAAAACTACAACAACAATCCATATTATGACATCGATCACTATCGTGTTTCCAAATCCTGCTAGAACAATTTTGATCCAGGGAAGATAAAT
>JBDRNN010000215.1:0-4136 GCA_043811145.1 Candidatus Bathyarchaeota archaeon | reverse complement strand
ATACCCATACCTGTTCTATCAAGAACCCCTTTAACTATAAACTCATGACCAAAAAATGTTAGATGACCGTCAACATCGGACAAGATTAATGATCCGATTATTATTTCATCCCTGCTAAGTTGTGAATTTAGATGCGTTTTTAACCAGGGGGTTATCGTAAAGTCTGTTTCTGGATCAAATGCAATTAAAAACATTTCTGCTGTGCAACATGGTGCATTCGGCAAAGATCTGATGAAGATTTGAGAAGAAACTTTTTCTACACCTGAAACAGCCGCTACCTGTTGTTCTACAGCTTTAGGCATATAGTGAACAGTGGGCTCGCCCATTACTAGGGCATTTTGTGTTTTTACCCCTGCTCCTTCAGGTACAACAACTAGATCTGCCCCCAACCTATTGACGCCTGTAGTTAAACTGTTGTTGACGCCTGTCATTAGTATGCTTCCCAGAAACAGCGTTGCAGCCATTACTCCAACACAAATAATTGTGATTACAGTTCTGAATGCCCTTCGACTGATATCTCGTCTGATTAAATAGAAAAGACCGATTCGTTTCACAGTTAATGAACCCTATGGTATGAAAAAACAAATGCAGAACTATTAAGAAGATTGGTACAATTATCGAACTTACAAAATGCCTATTCTGAAAAGATAAGTACCCCTAAAAAAAATGCCAGTTATCGTCACATCGGGTCATTCAACGATAACAGGGTTAAACGGGCAAGGTATTTTTCACTAGACTTCTTTCTTTTCTTTACCTAGCATCCACATTCCAACAACGTTGACTATGATCACTAGTACGCCCATAACTGTAAGCCCTGGTCTCGTACCTACAACACAAGGCATCGTTGGCGTCATGCAAGCACCGATCAGGTACCAAGGCACAAGTATAACGAATATGCCAAGGATTATCCCAACGAAGCTAACCCATCTTTTGGCATCGGATGTTCTAGTTACTATAAGGACAGCGCCAACAAGAGCGATCATTGAACCCAGCGCGACTTCAGCACCTGCCATGTAGCTGCATTTCATTGGAACGAACATACCCCTAGCGGTCTCAAGCATTTTCGGTGGGTCAGCCATTCCACATACGGGAAGCAAGTAATAGGGCAGAATCGCTACTATAATGCCGAGAACTATCCCAGCTATTCCGAAACCGACAGCTTTTCTTTCAACTATTGCCACTTTGCATATCTCCTTTCTATCAGAGAACTTAAATAATTAAACCTATTAAGGCCATGGATACAAACATCGAATCTTTTAACCGGATTAACGCTTTATGGACGTATTTTTATTCGACGATTGTACCAAATTTGCTTAATAATATCAAGTTAAGTTAAATTCAGAGAGAATTAATTGCCCTCTAAATAATATGTCAAAAGGAGAGAAAAATGAAAATCCCAGTCAGTGTAATTGGCGGAATTATAGTAGCAGTTGTTGTTGCAGTAGCAGCAGTTACATTTTATGGTCCGGGAACTCAAACAGAAGAAGAATCCGAAAGATTTGCAGAGACCGGATCTGTAAGAACCGTTAAACAAACGGAATCAGGAGAACAAATAATAACTGGAGATCTTATGGTTCATGTCTACGACCTAGAGGAAGAAGTACCGATAAATGGAGCAACCGTTACAATTTCAGGCTCAGTCAGCGGTACTGGGGTAACTGCACCACATGAGGAAGCGTGGTTTGGTTATAGCTTCGGCTACTATAATTTTGAAGAGATTCCAACTGGGTGGTACACGGTTACAGCCACCAAAGAGGGTTACACCACAATGACAAAGGATTCAGAAGTCTGGGCTGGTGAAATACATCATTTCATTGTTCTTCTAGTGAAAGACTAGCATAATATTTCCTTGAAGGATAAAACGAACAGGGTCTCGGAGAAGGATGACTTGTCAACAAAAGTAGAAACTAGAAGAACAAAGTACGTGGCAACTTTAGCAATTATTACTCTATTGTTAATTGGTGGGATAGGGATATTTGAGCAGTATTCTGTGGGGAGATCCAGTGGAGAAGGAGAGCTCATGGTCCATGCTATAGACAAAACAGATGGGAGCGAAATTGAGGGTGCATGGATAATCATAGACGGGCCTATTGAAGGTTTTGGGACTACCGGCAACTTCGGTTATCAATACTTTCACAATGT
This sequence comes from Candidatus Bathyarchaeota archaeon, assembly GCA_043811145.1. Taxonomy (GTDB): domain Archaea; phylum Thermoproteota; class Bathyarchaeia; order Hecatellales; family Hecatellaceae; genus JBDRNN01. Next base: position 1,994 of record JBDRNN010000215.1, on the reverse strand, counting down.
TCCGATTGGTACGTACCATATAACCGTGGGTGCAAGTGGGTATAAAGATAGATCGACAGATATTCAAGCCGTTAGCGAAGTAACTATGCATGCTTTCCTTTTCCTCTATCCTAAAGAATAGTCTATTTTTTTGAATTTCTGCCATCCCAAGATTATTCCCAAACATACCGCTATTGCTACTCCTATTCCAATCACGAGAGGAGCTACATTTTCGAGAGGATTCACGGGCACTGTTTCAGGATTTAGTACGATACCCAAATATACAGTGTCACTTTTCACCTCTTCTTGCACCGAATCATACCAAACAATATCAACAATTATTTGGTAATATCCATAATCCGGATAAATTACCACTATTTCGTACCATCCCCATGAAAACTCGTTAGCCTCCTCTGTCAGAGTCCAGTTTGCACTTTGCACGGTTATTACTACCTTAGCTTGGTGAATTCCAGTTGCTGATTCTTTATAGGCGGGTTCAACAATGATCTCGCTAACTCTGTCAGGAACAGGATTTCGCGGTGTGAGTCTTATCTCGACCCTTAGATCGTCAGTATATTCCGTGTATATTATGCTGTTTGTAGTTGTAGGAACATGAGCTAAGGAAGAGGAAACTTGTATTGTTGAAACCAGTATAGCGGCTACTAAAATTAATGTGGAAAGTCTTCCGATTTTGAAGTTCATCTGCAGTAGTTTCAATATTATTTCATTATATTTTAGAAAATGTTAAGCTCTAAGAACTTTATGGTACAACAATGTTTAAGGAACGAATGATGTTTGAAAATCGGATGCTGTTTAACTAAGCGAAAACTCTGAAGCTGTGACTCTAGCTTGAACCAGCAGCTTCATCCAGTTTCCTCAATTTTATGTTAAGAACTCGGTTCACATAGGATACCTTTATTATTCCAGCGTTTTTAGGGATCTTCATAGTTTTTTTGAAATTTTGACCGCCTTTTACTTCTAAGGTTTGACCTGTTAAGTCAACCTTAACTTGATCTTCAGGTCCAGGAACCTCAGCCACCACAGTGAGATCATCTTTACCATCTATGATATCATAGGCCCAATCTTGTGACTTAGACGGAGGTTCAGCACCTAGCCATTCCTTGTTAACCGTCTTTCGAATTTCTCGAAGCCAGTATACAAGCAGAACAACGGCTAAACCAGCGAGAATGATTCCCAGCAAACCTCGTTGAACACGAACGATAAGCGTCAAGACTATAGTGATAAAAATTATTCCTATAGCCAAGATGGCAAAAGAGGCAGTGTCTGCTGGAAGTTTCCCGCGATTTTTCGACATTATCATTCCCTCAGTATTATTCGCTGAGCTCTATAAACTTGATTATTTAAGGGATATAACAATGTAGTGAAGTTCTGTTATACCGCCCACGTTTATCAAAAAGCCGAAACTCAATTCCGCGCCTTCAGTCCACATTAACACTTTATCAGCGCCAACACCCCAGTCTCCAATGAAAGCCTCAATCAATGCTTCAGCATTATCCAATTGATCTGTTGAAACGTATTCTGCAGTCCCTTCAGAGTAACTGATGTCCGGATTTATCGCAATAGGCTCAACAACGCTCAGATCATTCTCTTCAAAAAACGCAATGATATCCTGTTTTCTCTCATCTTTAGTTTTCTCTGGTTCGTCAGGTGGCAGTTCAACACCAGCCACCGCAGCTAGGTAGCTTCTGAAAGCATCCTGTGCTTTCTCAGTACCACTTCCCGTTGTAGTGCCCGCGCCTGATGTTCCTACTCCTCCTAAGCCTACAGCATAATCACCTGTGAAAGCGGCACCTACAACAGCTACTGCTCCAAGTTCTGTAACAACCCCTCCAGCACCTGCAGTGTATACTGGGATAAAGTATACGTCATGATCTCCAACTCGATAGAGGATTTTGTCTCCTACTCGAGGATTTCTTAAAAGAGTTCTAAGTGTGGCAAAGTCAGGGTTCCTTTCCAAAGCTTCTGTTACAGCGGTTGGACCTAGCAACTTCAAG
>JBDRNN010000214.1:0-3408 GCA_043811145.1 Candidatus Bathyarchaeota archaeon | reverse complement strand
TCGCTTCACTAACCGGATACCTTCCTCAACGTTGCTGTTTGCTCATCCACATCCGCGGCAACCTGTTTAGCAGCAGCAACAACATCACTAAGCAACTCTGCGAAGAGTCTACCCCGATCCAACCACTTTCTATATTTCACTCCCAAAAACACTGAAACAACAGACAAAACAGCCGTTGCCACAGCAACAATCGAACCGCTTTCTATGCTTTACACCTAGAAAGAAACATAATTTAAGCTATTTTGGCGAAAAAACCCAGAAAAAAGAACAGTGACAAAATTACCTAGAAAAAACACCTTTTTTCTCCTCGTTACATAAACGCGCGCCCGTTCATTCCTATGTGCATATGCACTCACATTTTGAGGCGTGAATGAACATAGAGTACGTACTTCCTCTAAGAAAAGTATATCTTATGTTTTACGATAAAATATGAAATAAAATCCATGACGCTCGAGCAGAGATGAAGATTACGTGAGTTTAGGCCTCTATTTTTTATATGCGATCTTGATTATTGCAGTCTTTAGGTTAGGTACATGGATAGTATTGGCTTTAGCATATAACTTGACAAGAAATGGGTCGTCCACTTCATCTTTCCCTCTGATCTCCATTGTTGTTCCAGCCTTCAATGAAGAGGTAACAATAAGAAAATCTATCCAATCTCTTATTGGGCTAGATTATCCAAATTATGAAGTCATTGTTGTAGATGATGGCTCTACTGATAAAACCTTAGAAGAAGCAAAAAAATTCGAAAGCTCCGGAGTTAAGGTTATTCACCAAAAGAACCAAGGAAAATCAAATGCGCTAAACAATGGAATAATGTTATCAAAAGGAGAAATAATTGTCACTGTCGACGCTGATACTACACTAAAAAAGGATTCTCTAAGAAAGATTTCTGCTCGTTTTGTTAAGAACAGCAAACTTGGGGCTGTTGCAGGAAATGTTAAGGTGATTGCTGAAAACAGTCTTCTGAATCTTATTCAAGGAACAGAATATACCGTCGGAATTAACTTGGTGAGAAAAGCGCAAAGTATGCTTGGTTGTGTAATGATCGTACCTGGACCAATAGCAGCTTTAAGAAGGGAGGCTATAGAAAAAGCTGGATTTTTCTCCAATGACACCTTTGCAGAAGACTTTGACATAACAATGCAGATCCTAAAACAGGGTTACAAAGCGGAATATGAAGATAAAGCGATTTCTTACACAGACGCTCCTAAGAACATAGAAGATTTTATGAAGCAAAGACGTAGGTGGTATCGAGGAATGTTACAAGTATTGGACAAACACAGAAATCTGTATTTAAGCCATAAACATGGTTCCTTTGGGATTTTTGGGGTGCCAAACATGTGGTTTGATACCCTATCTCCAATTTTTAATATTGCATTAATTCTCTTTGCCCTGATTACTGGCTTTCTTGGAGGTGTTTCGATGTCAATACTTGGTCTTACTGTATTCTTTGGAGTTCAATTAGCAGTTGGCATATTGGCTGTTAGTTTAGATCCAGAACCTAAATTAAGAGATTTTTTGGGGATTCCTCTATTAATATTTTATAATGTCTTTTTAGATGGTGTAAGGTTGATGTCATTTACGGAAGAGACAATTAATGTATTTATGAAGTGGGAGAAGCCAAAGAGGTAACTTACAATGTCTATGGACTTGTCGATTATTGGAATTGTATTTGCGATAATATTATTCATCATCTTCTTTTCAGCGATTGTTCTCTATTTGTCTTTTAGACTAAAAGAGACTTTTAGAGAAGAGAAAAAACGTGGGATGCTGATAGTTAAGATTGTATTTTTGGTTGGAATTCTGTTTCTTGCAGGGGCGAGCTTTTATTTTTTTGCACAGATTCTATCTCCTTCTTCTCCCTCTCTTACACCACCCCCAAACGGAACCACTCCCTTGCCGCCCTCAAATGGAAATGGAGAACAAAAACCAGAATTGAATCTTTTAATGTCTTATCCAACCGAAATCAGAATGAACACTCAATTTACTATGACCTTTACTATCTCTAATCCTTCAGATACTGTTGCTCATGATGTTCTTATTCAGACCAACTCACTCTTTGAGCAATTTAGTGTAGTGTCTTCAACTCATGATTTGGTGGGAAATATTATTGAGATAGGGGATGTGTCACCTGGAACTATAGTCAGTTCGCTTGAATTATTGTGCGAAGATAAACCTGGAACAAAAAGTGATACCATAACTTTGACTTTTACGGAAGCTACCGAACCAATTACTAAAAATGTCTCTATCTCAGTTAGAGGCGGACCTTAGAACAGCCAGTTCAGTAGGCAATAGTAAAAAAGGGTTTGGGTTTAAAATTTAACCCCAGACCCAAGTTCTTTGTTTAAATTGAAGATACAAAAGACGTACTTGTGGAATAAATGTAAAATACTAGTTCAGCAAACCCCTTTATTATTAGAGGGATATCAAATTATGAAAAGCAAAGTAGGTATTAATGTTGTTTTGTTGTCGCTACTTTTGGTTATCAGTTCTTTGGCTATAGTTATCACCCCTGTTTGTGCTAATAAAACAGAGGTTGAAGTAATCATAGGTTTCATCAACAAAAGTCAGGTTGGCCAAGCTGTTTTAAATTCTGGAGGAAGAGTCAACCAAATCTACACAATCATACCTGCTATGTTCGCAAATATTCCTGAGAATGCTTTAGAAGCGTTGCAACGGAACCCCAATGTAAGGTATATTGAACCTAATTCTGAAGTATTTGCGTTACAAACCATCCCTTGGGGAATTGACAGGGTTTTTGGTGCTGAAAACTATCCTTTTCCAACTTGGAGTAGTTCCAGCGGGTCAGGTGTAACTGTAGCCGTCCTCGATACAGGCATAGCAAATCATGAGGATCTCAACGTCGTCGGCGGTTACAATGCCATCGATAATACCAAACCTTGGATTGATGGGTATGGGCATGGGACTCATGTAGCAGGAACTATAGCCGCATTAGACAATTTGGTGGGAGTTGTAGGAGTCGCCCCTGATGTCGGCTTGTATGCGGTAAAAGTTTTAGATGATTCTGGAAGTGGCACTCTTGACAATGTTATAGAGGGCATACAATGGTCTGTTGCTAATGATATCGATATTATCTCGATGAGCTTAGGTAGCAGCACCTACTCCATTTCGCTGGATGGAGCTTGTAGTAATGCTTACACATCTGGAAGTCTTTTGGTGGCATCTGCCGGAAACAGCGGTAATCCTGCTGGTCGAGGTGACAATGTTGGCTATCCAGCAAAATACGATTCGGTAATAGCTGTTGCTGCGACAGATCAGAATGACAAAAGAGCCCGCTTTTCAAGTACGGGACCAGCCGTTGAACTTGCAGCCCCCGGAGTTGATATACTATCAACTTACCCAGGTGGTTATGCAACGGGTAGCGGAACATCTATGGCTTGTCCC
>JBDRNN010000213.1:0-7211 GCA_043811145.1 Candidatus Bathyarchaeota archaeon | reverse complement strand
GGCTCACGAAAATGTTCCATCTATTATCTTTATTGATGAGATAGATGCCATAGCTCCAAAAAGAGAGGAGGTTGTTGGGGAGGTTGAGAAAAGAGTAGTTGCCCAGTTACTTTCGCTTCTCGATGGACTTCAAGCTAGGGGAAATATAATCGTTATCGGTGCAACCAATGTTCCTAACGTCCTGGACCCTGCCCTCAGGAGACCTGGAAGATTCGATAGGGAAGTTGAAATAGGTGTTCCAGACAAGGATGGTCGGAATGAAGTACTATTAATTCATACAAGGGGAATGCCTCTCACCAAGGATGTTGAGATTAAGAAACTATCTGAGATGACTCATGGCTATACTGGTGCTGATGTATCAGCCCTGTGCAGAGAGGCTGCTATGAAGGCTCTCCGTAGATATCTCCCTGACATAAGCCTTGGGGATGAGAAAGTTTCCCAAGCGATGCTTCAAGTAATGGATATTAGGATGCAAGATTTTGCGTCTGCATATCGTGAAATAACTCCAACAGCTATGAGAGAAGTTCATATTGAAGTTCCAAACGTCCCGTGGACTGATGTTGGAGGATTAGACACAGCTAAAAAAGAGTTAATTGAGGCTGTTGAATGGCCTTTACAATATCATAAATCTTTCAAAAAGATCGGTATCAAGCCACCCAAGGGTATACTTCTATATGGTCCTCCTGGATGCGGTAAAACATTGTTAGCTAGAGCTGTTGCTACTGAAAGTGAATCAAATTTCATCTCAATAAAAGGTCCTGAACTTTTCAGCAAATGGGTCGGTGAATCTGAGAAAGCTATCCGAGAGGTGTTTAGGAAGGCTAGGATGGCATCGCCTTCTATAATCTTCTTCGACGAGTTTGATTCCGTCGTACCAAGGAGAGGTGCGGGATATGGAGACCAAGGAGTCTCAGAGAGAGTGATAAGTCAACTGTTGACAGAGATGGATGGAATTTTGTCTCTGGAGAACATAGTAGTTCTAGCCGCAACAAACAGACCCGATATCATAGATCCCGCTACTTTAAGACCTGGAAGACTAGACAGATTAATCTTTGTTCCCTCTGCAAATGAAAAAGCAAGACTTGAAATCTTTAAAATCTACACTAAAAGCATGCCGCTAAACAAGGACGTGGAACTTACTGAGCTCGCTTCTATGACCCAAGGCTACAGTGGCGCAGACATTCACTCACTTGTTAGGGAAGCAGGGATAAGTGCCTTACGAAAAAGTATAGTTGCTAAGGAGGTTTCAAGGGAAGACTTTGTTGACGCCCTATCACGTACCGGTCCAAGTTTAACCCCCGATGTTGAAAAGTTCTATGCACGTTTTTCCCAAAGCTTTAAGAGAATGGACCGGGCTGTAATTCCATCTTCCATCGCCTAAACACCATTTAAAATTATCCAAAAATTTCTTTGTGGTTTACAATGAGTAAAGCTTGGAGATCGCTTCCTCTTCATACATTCATAGCTGAAACTATCAAAAAAACTGGATTATGTACCGATGAGGAACTTTTAAGAGATCTGCAAAAAGTAACTAGTGATGTATCGCCTAAGATGATCAACAAAGCCTTGTTAAAACTCGAAATGCACGGCTTTATTCGCGTTTCTAATATTACTAAAGGTAGAAAAAAAATCGAGTTAATCAAACGTTAACCTAATCATGCTTTATTTCTAAAGAAATCTCCCAAAAAACTTTATGAAATCAAAATCATTGCCGTGAACATAATTGGGTGTAGACCTCAAAGATTTAATCCCCAAGAAAGAGGTGACATTAGAAGATTTAAACGGGAGAAGTGTAGCTGTAGATGCTTATAATACACTCTACCAATTTCTCGCAATAATTAGACAGCCTACAGGTGAACCTCTCACAGACAGAGAAGGAAGAATTACAAGTCACCTAAGCGGTTTACTTTACAGAAATTCCAATTTGATAGAGAAAGGTATTCAGTTAGTTTATGTTTTCGATGGAAAATCTCCTTCTTTAAAGGAGGTTGAGGTTAAAAGGAGGAGAACGATAAAAGACGAGGCTTTTCACAAATACGGTGAGGCTGTTAAGCAAGGGAATTTTGAAGAGGCTAGAACCTATGCGCAGATGACTTCCCAACTTAAAGACTCAATGGTGGGTGACGCTAAAAAACTTCTAAGTCTTATGGGGATACCTTGGGTCCAAGCCCCATCAGAAGGAGAAGCTCAGGCTGCGCATATGACGAGAAAAGGAGACGTATGGGCAACAGCAAGTCAAGATTATGACTCTCTGCTCTTTGGCTCCACTCGACTAGTAAGAAATCTTACAATAACAGGTCGAAGGAAGCTTCCTAGAAAGGACGTTTATGTTGAGGTTTTTCCCGAGATTATTGAGCTTCAATATGTTACCCAACTGTTGAACGTAACTCTGCCCCAATTAGTGGATATAGGTATATTGATTGGTACCGATTTTAATCCTGATGGAGTTAGGGGGATAGGCCCTAAAACTGCTCTTAAACTTATAACCGAACATGGGGCATTAGAGAAAGTTTTACCTCAATTTCCCGAGGCTGAATATCTAACTGATAAACTTGGAATTAGAAATATTTTCCTTAAACCTGAAACAACTGACAAATACGAAATAAAATGGGCCGCTCCAGATGTCGAGGGTATAATGCATTTCCTATGTGATGAGCGGGATTTTTCAGAGGAGAGAATTAAAGGTGCAATTGGAAAAATAACTTCCAGCCTTAAAGAGATGGAAGGAAAAACCACCCTCGAAAGCTGGTTCAAATAAAGAACAGTATAAAAAATAAATCATCCAAGTTCGTTTATTTATCTCTCCAGCCATACTTCCCCAACAACGGAACAAATGTCACTCCGCAAACACTTTTAGTATCGATTACGTTATCTTCCCGCTTTCTAGCCAAAATAAGTTCCTGGAAAGCATAAAGGTCTCCTACTGGAATAACAAGAATTCCATCGGTTTTCAATTGATCTGTAAGAGGTTTAGGAATAGAGGGTGCTGTAGCGGTAACCAGAATTCTCTCAAAAGGCGCTTCTTCAGGCAGCCCCTTAGATCCATCCCTCTCGATTACCGTTACACGATCATTATAACAAGTTTTCTCCAAGTTTTTTCTAGCAAATTCCCCCAACCTCTTGTGAATCTCAACCGTATAAACATGTCCTTTTAAATGCGAATCGCTTGGGGCTACAATCTCTGCGGTGACAGCTGCATGGTAACCGCTACCTGCTCCCACTTCTAAAACCTTTTGTCCTGGAGCAAGTTCAAGGACCTCGCACATTATTGCGACCATATGGGGAGCTGAAATTGTCTGCCCATCATAGATTGGTAGGGGTGAATCAATGTAGGCTGAGTCTTTCATACTCTCTAAAACAAATTCTTCTCGTGGTATGATACTAATTGCTCTGATCATGGCTGGCGAACGAAGAATGCCCTCCGCCTTCAACCTGTTAACAATGTTTTTCCTCTTGTTTTCAAAGTCAGAGCTCTGCAAAAAAACCACTTAAAATATTGCTTTATGAAGGGTCAAAGTAACTAATAGAGATGAAGTCTATATGAGGGTTACTGAAATCGTATTTGCTCGAGGTCATAGAGAAGTAAGAGGAACACATCCTCTAACTCTAGAAATTACGAAGGATGAGCATCTAACCTCTCGTGGTGATTGTATCGTAGCTGTGTCTGCCTCAAAGGGAGCCAAGGATTTAAACTTAGATTTTAAGAGTCTGGTCAGGAAACCGGGTTCACGCGTTTCACTATTAATCAAAGCAGGCAACTATAGTGAAAAAATTGAAGGTTTCGGTGACCCTGAATTAACCTTCACCCATCCCACCGATCTAGTTGTTAGGAGAAGCACTTATGTTTGCTCAAGAACTTTGATGGTGAAGTCAAACGTGGCTGCTAAGGATCTACCTAGAAGAATGATCCGAGAGTTAAGGAATTCTGAGAATCGAGTTGAAATTCAGATTACAGTAGAAGTCTAGCAAAGTTAGTTCAGGTTGAGTTATTCGATGATAGCATCCACGACTATTTGAGATTCTCCGGGAGCTATAGACTTGACCAGTTTCACCGTTTTTATTTCCCTAACTCTCCTCCCAACTTTCCCTACAGCTCTCCTAAAATCTTCAACTGCTTTTCCTACCACATCTTCATCAGACGCAAACTCATAAAAATGAATTACCCCCCCCTCAGGTTTTAGTGCCTTACATGCAACATCTATAAACTCGAATCCCTTCTTCGGAAGGTTCATTATGACCCTGTCAGCTATACCGCCAAGTCTTTGACATATAATTTTCCTGGCATCATCACAGATTGTTATAACTTTTCCTTCCACATGGTTTAATGAGACATTTTGTTTCAAAAATTTAAACGCATCTGAATTAATGTCAACGGCATAAACTCTAATGTTTTCATGAGTTTTGGATATTAGAATGGAGAAAGGGCCCACTCCAGCGAACATATCAATAACAGTTTCCCCCTCCCTAACTTGCTTAGAAACCCTCTCATGTTCGTAAGCGAGTCTGGGGCTGAAATACGTTTTTTTAACATCTACAACAAATCTGCATCCATGCTCTCGGTGGATTGTTAAAGTTTTTTCATCGCCAGCAACTAGCTCATACTTCCTTAACCGATATACGCCGTCTACCCCACCAGCTTTCGCCAAAACGCTCTTCACATTTTTATGTGTTTTTAAAATAGCTTCTCCGATAACCTTTCGATAATCCTTCAATTCGGAGGGTATCTCCAAAACTGATACATGGCCTATGATGTCGAGGGCCTTAGGAACTGAGGAAACGATATGTTGGGGTAGTTGCTGGTCCTCTAAAACATCTATTAAGCTTCTCCGCCTCTGCCTCGGCATCATCTCGAATAATTTTTCCTCAAAATAATCCACTGAATGTTCCAAATTTTTCACATTCGCCTTGCTCAGCTTTCTTTTCAGGGGTATGAAAACGAAATCGTCTGAATGGGTTATCTTAAACTCCGAGTTTGCTAAGTCTAACCTTTTAATTAGCTTGATTGCTGAATCGCCATCAGTTTTTCGGACCTTTACACATTCAACTTCCATAAAAGAGCTCCAAAGTTTAGATTAAAAATAAAGACTTATAAATAAAAAGAAACCTTTCGCTTTTTGACTATTCTAACTAGGGCCCGTAGCTCAGTCTGGCTCTACTCCTACAGAATAGAGTCATGAAAAGGTGGAGCGGCGGACTAGCAATAAAAGTTAGACTGAAGCTCTTACCCGCGAGGAAGAAACCCGTAGAATAGTGAAAAACATCACATTCGGGGAATGGTCAGGGGTTCAACTCCCCCCGGGCCCGCCACTTATAAGACAACTCTTTAAAATATTAGTTATAGATGAAATCTTAACATTAGCCTTATACAATTAAGTGACTGAAGGGTTAGCAAACATTGCCAAAGTCTCATTTCTCGGTTCCACGAGGTATGAAAGACACTGATTCCGAAGAGATGGCTAAACGTATTTGGGTTACCGATAAGCTTCTTGCTATTCTAAAGAGATATGGTTTTAGGATGGTGGAACCTTCGCCTATCGAGAATCTTGAGACGCTAGAGGCTAAGTGTGGGTCAAGTATCCGGGATGAAATTTTCTGGTTTGAAGATAAGGCTAAAAGAAAACAAGGGCTCAGATTTGATCTAACCGTAGGCCTTGCCCGAATGGTTGCCAGCCACTATGACTGGCCGATGCCCCTGAAACTTTCAGCAGTTTCAAATATGTGGAGGTATGATGAACCTCAGCGCGGTCGCTACAGATGTTTTTATCAATGGGATGCTGAAATATTCGGCACTTCTGAAGTTGAGGCAGATGCCGAAATTATCGCTTTAAGCTTAGATCTGATGGAAAATATGGGCTTAAAAGACAATGAGGCAAGAATCAATAACCGAAAGTTTGTTGAAGGTTTCCTCGATAGCCTAGACATTTCTGAAAATGAAGACTTGGCGGCCGTGCTTAGAGTTATCGACAAATTTCGAAAGCTTTCCAGCGTAGCGATCAGAGAAGAGTTTAATAAAATCGGATTAAACTCCGAAAAGATAGAAAAAATACTTGAGTTCGCGTCTATCAGAGGTGAGCCTAAAAAGGTTCTAACAGTTCTCTCAAAATTTTTGACCGACAACGAGAAAACTAAGGAGGGCTATAATGAGTTGTCGAGGCTCGTTGGTTTAATAGAGGCTTTTGGAAAAATCAGTCACTGCATTCTCGATATGAGTATAGTTCGAGGCATAGGTTACTATGATGGTATAGTCTTCGAAGTTTTTGATAAAAAAAATGAAGATATAGGCTCCATTATTGGAGGAGGCAGATTCAACAATCTCTGTCGTATTTATGGACGTGATCTACCCGCCACAGGAGTTGCAGGTGGGATTGAAAGGTTAATGTTATCCTTGGAAAAGTCAGGAGTAATGCCGAAAATATCTCAAGAATCCAGTGTCTTTGTTTCTGCTGTGGACGATTCTGTTCGAAGCAAAGTCTTGGAAATTGTTAAACAACTAAGAGATAAAGGAATTTCCACCGAGTTCGACCTGAAAAAAAGATCACTGACAAGGCAACTGGAGTACGCAGATAATTCAGGCATTCCATACACGGTGATAATAGGTAGTAACGAGATTGAAAAAGGAGCAGTTAAGCTTAGGGATATGAAGAAACGTACAGAAATTGAGCTTACACTGGAAAAACTGTTCGAGATCTTGATCTCCAATAACTTTGCTTAACAGTATACAGTTTTTAAAATCGCGTTCTTGCGGTGCTTCTATTGAATGACAAAAACCTTGAGACTAAAACTCGAAAAGAGAAATAAGCGGGTCATACATTAAACTGGGACAGCGAATAATAAACGATTTCGCCTCTCCTTTCAATAACACCTAAAATAAGCTCCTTCTTCAGGTTTTGAGCTGAGCTTAATGCATCAGCTACCTCTCTAATCGGTAAGGGCTCTCCCTCAAAAATGCTATAAATAATGTATTTTGCTGCCTCTCTCCCATAAACTCCCCTTTCATAAACTCTAAAATCAACTCCAAGCCCGAAGCCCAATTTAACGGCATAGCCTCTCTCCCGGAGATCTCTATAAATTAAATATTTCGCCCAAATCTTCTTGTCAATCTTCATGTAAGTACGAAGTAATTCCTCAAATTCGATCTTCACATCAGGTTTCTTACTCGAAACTTCCAGCCATCCTCCAGCCATTAAATGGAGAGCTTCATAAGGGGCAAG
>JBDRNN010000212.1:0-2703 GCA_043811145.1 Candidatus Bathyarchaeota archaeon | reverse complement strand
TCGACCTTCCGCCAGTATTGAGAGAAGCCGTATCGTGCTTCACGTTCGGAACTCTAGCCAGGGTTGGCCCGATTGTCTTGGCAGCTTCGATAAGTTCTACCCAAGGACTTTTCCCATACCTTCCGTTCTTTGAGATATATTGCGATCTGCTGCCAGGCTTAGAACACTCGATATACCAATCAACGGCTGCGTGTAATTCTTGCAGCCGGACGTTCTCGGCTTTCAGTTTTTCAATCTCCTCTGGAATTGATAGTCCTGTCATTTCGGTAATACCCAACGCCGCCCATGACTGGGCACAACAACAGTCTCTACAATGGCCTGTTTTCAGCCGCTCGACCTCGGCTTGCAGCATCGAAAATTCTGACTCACACATAACTAATCCTCCTCCGGTAACGGAGCAAAAAGTCCACTTTTTTCAAATTCCCTAACGCATCTAGATACCTCGTCCATTGTCAACTGCTTTTCAGTTTTTACAATCGGACTAGGTTTAACCTTAACTGTCTTAACATTTTTTGCAATAGCATCCACAAGTTTTTTCGTTTCTATTTTAGCTTTATCAACTTTAACAGACTTACTTTCATCCTTTCTTCCCATCATGCCAGGAAGATACCATACCCACTTTCCGTCCCTTCGTACCGATACTACATGCAATTCTTCCTTAGCGTTCTCGCATGTTCTCCTTGATATATCAGCCATTATCACCGCTTCAATAACTTCAATAGAATGTACTGGGCCATTTTTTAGTTTATCTGAAATGATTTCCATAGCTTGACTTTTCTTAGCTTCTGGCTTCATTCCACGATCAACCATTAGGTCATCAGCAATTTGACTTGTTTGCTCTCCCCATCGTAAGATACCTTGCTTATTTCGACCACTAAGAATGAAACATTCCCAACCTTTCATGCTTCGTTTGGCAAGATTATGTTTGACAGGAACAAAAAATCTCCTGTCATCATCATCAGGACATTGACAAAATGCCCAAACACATCGAGCCATAGCTGTGAATGCAACTGATCCCATTATTTTCTCAAGAGAAGACGCTTCCTCTGTTCCCTTTTTCAAATGCATTATACAAACTACTGCAACATTAAATTCAGTAGCTATATTCGCACGAAGACGAAATAGAACATTTCTTACTTGATTGTCTCTATGTGTATCGATATTTCCCACATACGATGATATTGGATCAATGATTACAAGTTTTGGTATAATGCCTAGGATTGCTTTTCCGTTAGTTAATAGCCCCTTTAATCTTGTCATATCGCCTTTTAAATCAAACGGAACAAGTCCACCTTCTATAGATGGAGAACCTTGAACAATAGCTATACGAGTTGTATCAGCACGAACTGCATTAAGTCTTGGAACAATTGTGGTTGCTACATCATCTTCTGCAGCCATCAGAATAACTCCACCCTCTATGCATTTAGTTCCATCTGGCCAAAGTAATCCTCGCGACACTCTTGCTGCAAGATCAATAGCCATAAGGCTTTTACCAATGCCTTGAATGCCTGCAACAACTGTAATGTCGTTAAGAGGGAAAATGCCATCCCATAACCACTCTCTGTTTTTAGGTTTTACATCACTTGCTCTTACAACCCAAGGTATTTCCTCCGGCATCAGTAAGCCTTCTACACTTGGGGTATATCACTTGCTTCGCTAATTTTACGTTCTGTTATTTCGATACATTCTGATTCCAAACGAATCGCACTCACACATCCAAAACAAATATCCTTTCTTCTCTTTTTCCTCACAATCCTAATCCACCCAATTGCCGACGGAAGTTTTGGCGGATTGAATACTTTTATTTTTGCTCCACAAATGTCACAGGTGTAGGCGGCTTGCTTTACTTCACTCATGTTTTTTCTCCAAATCGTTTCATTATTCTACCTTTTTAATATCCATATTCATAAAGTTACAACGTGCTAATATCACATTGCAATATGTGATGTCGATTTCCATTAGGTAAGCTATTCTACCAGTCTCCTCTGCTGCAACTAACGTAGACCCACTACCACCGAATAGATCGAGAACTTTTTCCCCTGGTACAGTGGAATACTCTATCGCCATTCGAGGAATTTCAACTGGCTTTTCTGTTAGATGTACCATGTGCTGACCAGGTACCTTGTCAACAAACCATACGTCAGGGATGTTGGCAGGTCCTAAGAATTTATGTGGAGCACCTAATTTCCATCCATAAAAACATATTTCATGTTTTCCCATGAAGTCTAATCGAGTTAGAACAGGACTATTCTTTACCCAGATTATTGCCTGATGAAAAAACAAGCCAGCCTCCTTGATTCTTGGAGGATAGTTGGCTATATTGCTAAACCCACCCCAGATATAGAATGAGCGTCCGTTTTCTAATGAATATGCAAAATTACAAAACCAACTGTGAAGTAGACGTTGGAAGGCATGCTCACTAACAAAGTCACCTTCTAGTTTTCTCCCTTTTGGAATACTAGAATCAGCAACTTTACGTCCCCTCACTGTCGCTGCAGGCGCATTCTCCTTTGGTACATTAGTTCCACCCTTTTCTCTATGTTTTCCCCATCTTCCATCATGTCCCTCATTCTCCCATATTCCCGATGGGCTTACCTTCACATTATACGGTGGATCGGTATGGACAAGTTGTACCTTCCCCCCTTCACATAACTTTTCTACTGACAATAAATCAGTAGAACATCCACACATCAGACGATGCGG
>JBDRNN010000211.1:0-7387 GCA_043811145.1 Candidatus Bathyarchaeota archaeon | reverse complement strand
TTTTTTGTAACGCATTAATGCACATTTTCAATCATTTGTTTGGCTGATAAAAAGATGGAGTTAAAAAGAGTTTATTGTGATAATATGAAAGACAATTTTGAGAATACAGTTTAAAATCTTGTAAATAACATTTTTATATGGAAACATGTTGTTAGAGCTATAAGAAACAGGATGATATAATTTGGAGACTGGTAAAAGACCGTTAACTCTTTTGATGAAAAGTCTAAACAATAATGTGATAGTCCGGTTGAAGAGTGACGTTGAATACAGAGGAAGATTAACACAATGCGACAGTTATATGAATCTAATCCTTGATGATGCTGCCGAATATAGTAGTGGAGAACCAACTGCGAAATACGGAAACTTATTCATCCGGGGAAACAACATAATCTTCATCTGTGTTGATGCAACTCATTTTTAGGTATTTAGGTTTAGTAATGGCGGGATTTTTCTTTGACTCGAGTTTCTATTGAAAAATTAGGTGTAAAGCCTGTAGAGGAGCAAGGCGTTGAAATAGTCGAGAGAAAGGGACGGGGTCATCCAGACTATATCGCCGATGCTACTTCGGAAAAACTAAGCCGAGAACTATGCAAATACTACCTCCAAAACTTCGGCGTAATATTACATCACAACGTGGATAAGGCTTTACTAGTTGGTGGAAATTCTAGCCCTCGGTTTGGTGGAGGGGAAATTGAAGAACCTATCTATATCATACTTGCTGGAAGAGCCATAACTCAGGCTAAGAAAGGGCAAGAAAATATTCAGGTTCCAATCAAATCTCTCGCGACCAATGTCATAAAAAATTTTCTCAATCAAAATTTCAGGTTTCTTGATGTGGATAAGCACGTAGTAACTGATTATAAAATCAAGTCAGGATCGGTTGATCTTGTCGGAATATTTAACAATGGTAATGATATTCCCTTGGCAAATGACACCTCTTTCGGTGTGGGCTATGCCCCTCTAACCATAACCGAGAAACTTGCTTTGGGTGTCGAAAAATACCTCAACTCAGCGAAGTGTAAAAAAGAGTTACCTGAGGTTGGCGAAGACATAAAGGTAATGGCTTTGAGGAGAGGCAAAAATATCGCGTTAACTATCTCCGCGGCCATGATTAGCTCCCTTATACCCGATAAAGATCATTACTTGAACGTAAAAGAGGAAGTTTGCAAACGGGTTGAACGTTTCGCATCAGAAATAACCTCCAATAATTTAGAAATTTATGTTAACACTGGTGACAATCTACGATCCGGAATATATTATATAACCGTAACTGGAACATCGGCTGAAAGAGGCGATGATGGAGAAACTGGAAGAGGTAATAGACTCAACGGTCTGATAACCCCCTGTCGACAGATGAGCCTAGAGGCAGCTGCTGGGAAAAATCCTGTGAATCATGTAGGGAAAATCTACAATTTGTTGGCCAAAATAATTGCGGAGAAGGTTCAGGCAGAGGTAAAAGGCGTTAGGGAAAACTATGTGAAAATACTGAGCCAAATTGGGAAGAGAATCAACGAGCCCTTGATAACGCATGTGCAAATTGTCCCAGAGAAAGGTTACAGCGTTGGAAATATCTCCGCTGACATTCAATCCATTGTGGACGAGGAAATTACTAACATCCCCACATTAACTGATACTTTCATTAACAAAGAGGTTGAAGTTTACTAACAAAATTTTACACATCTTTACCTCGCTTATACTCTTCAACTACGCTTTCAACCTGCTTGCCTCTTTCCTCTTTCAGAGAGTTTTTAAATGCGTTTATGACTTTTCTAATTTCTTCCGTTTTCACATAAGAAACATTTTCAATCCATTGTATAGATAATTCATCACTCCCGATAACTGGAATGTCCGCCTTGAGGAACTCTTCAAAAGCAGGGTGAGACATGTTGGAGCCTACAATAATCGCCTTCACGCCTTTTTCAATAAACAGCTTAGCTGTAGATGATCCACCACCACTGGCGTCAGTTAAAAACACGATATCATCCTGCTCAATTCCCACTCTTTTAGAAACCCGCTCTATTTCCTCCTGTGAAAAAACAGAAACTAACTTTAATATTGCTGCTGTACCTCTCGTTACCATTCTTTTCAAATCTTCAAGAGTTAATGATCTAGTTTTCTCAAGATCTTCCTCCAAGCTCAAAACTTTTCTTTTAAGAGTCTGAATCTCAGACGTTAGCTTAGAATGCTCATGCTCCGTTCTAATCTTGAAATGTTCCTCAGTTTTGATTTCAGATATTTTTCTATCCAATTTTTCGATCTGGCCCTTGAGATTTTGTATTTCTTGGAGTCTCCTATCGCTTAAACCTTTAAGCCTCATGATTCGAAGGTTTTGGTCACGAATCTTAGCCTTAAGAAGATGCAGAACTCTCTCGTAGTCTATTTTTGGCTTAGATATTCCTTCGGTCTTTACTTCAGCTTCAACCGTTTTCTTCTCTGTCTTGAGCAGCTCAATAGCTTCAGCTGTGGAGAAACCTTTCACAATTAAAGCTTTAACTTCTTCCACTGGAACTGTTGCATACGCCTCTTGGATATGAGCTACGGCCCTTTCAAATTTATTTTTAAAGTGCTTGAAAGCTTTCAAAGCAGCAGCCAAAGAATCCTTCTGATGCTGATCCTCTAAATCAATTTCATGTTGCCCTGAATATTCTTGAACAATCTTCTGCTTATCGAGTGTAGACAATGGGGCTGGAGGAATAAAAAGGGAAGCTTCAAATTTCCTAGCAACACTTTCAGCAAAATCAGGTAGATTTTGAACATCCACCGCTACAATTACTGGATCCCCTTGCGCGGCGATCATGGATATTAAATCGGCTTTAGTAAAAACTCTGTAACTGTCTATTAAAATGGGTTCTCCTGAAAGGGATAGAATTGAAAGCCCACAAGTAGCCCCCGGGTCTATTCCGACGATAATTTTAGGTTTTTTAACCATACCCTAACTCTTACCTTAATGCTTTACAATGGCATACATGTTAGCTGGTTAATCGAGAGATAACTCTGTCTTGTACACCTTTAACATATTTTAACGCATCATCAGGATTAACTTTCACCTTAAATTTCCGCGAAAAATACTTTAGGACATTTTCTACATCTCTGCGAAGAAGTTTTTCTGCATTGGGATGATCGGCTCTTACATATTGGGGCCAATCTATGATGAGAAGTCTCCAATCTGGTTTAACTATTATATTAAATTCGCTCAAATCTCCATGAATAATCTGAGCCTCCACGTATGTCTTCTTTATATTCTCTAATGTTTCTGTCAACAATTCTCTGGGCTTAGGTAACTTAAAGCACTGTGCTAACTCAACTCCATTAATTATCCCCATAGCTATTATATTCCTGTTTTGCGCTATGGGCTTAGGAACCGAGACTGCGTGATCAAAAAGAATTTTCAACGCCTCAAACTCCCTCTCGGCAGCCTCTCGAGATCGAAAAAGCCACGAAGCCCTAGGAGCGTAACCTCTCAACCTTTTAGTCTGCCTGAAGCTTATCCTGCCTAACCTCTGAAATTTTAATGCAACATGTTCACCTGTTGCAGTCAAAGCCTCATGAACATCAGCTTCTTTTCCAACCCCTAAGGGAGCACCTACGGCTTCGACGACATGCGTTTTGACTAAAACATTTAGGGCCAAGAAATCGTATCCAGCATAGTTTAGCGCGAAACCAACATAGGGGCCAGTCCACCTTTGCATTAAAGCCAAGTGGTGAACTTTATCTATCCGGTGGAGAGCTTCTCCATGGGGCAGGTTGGAATATTTCACTATCGTTTCAACTGGGACATATTCGTGGGTACTCATTCCCGCTTCAACGGCAAGAAGGATTCTGAAATCTTGAGTAGTTAATTTTCTGAATTTTGTCATTATGGTTCTATAGGACATACATGACATCTATTCGGGAAAGAGGTTTTTAAAGAGTTAGGGAGTGCGGGGGGGGGGGTTATCCTTCAACGATCTTAGTATGCTTCATAAGTTTTGCTTCCCCGCGCTCTCATAAAGTTCCTTTCTACGTGCTTCCAGCATCTCGATGGGTTTCCCAATAAACTCGGCTGCAGTTTGAACGTTAATCTTTCTCTTACCCGCCACCTCAAAAACTTTCTTAATTCTCTCCTTCCACTTTAGATCCCTTAGAAAATGATGGTCGACTAAAAAAGCTTCCAATGGGCATGTTTCGATTATCCTCACCATGTTTTCAACCGAGGCGGCTAAGCTTTCAAAACTGTAGCGGTACCCCAACATATAACTTAAAGGTCCATCCAGTATGAGCAGATTTGGTTTATTTTTGAGAATAAATTGAGCTTGGTCAATTTGACTTGGCCCTTCTACGTCTGATGTGTGAATAAATCTATACTCTTTGTCTTTTACAAGAACTTCAGTTACGTATCCTAGCTTGGGATTTGTTCCATGAAAAACGGGTTGTGAAAAATTTATCTCAGTTTCTCCAAAGGCAAATTTTTCTCCATCGCAATAATTCACCTTCTCCGGCAGGTCTTTTATCTTATCTAGAAAGTAGGCAGATCTCGTTCGTTGGCTAAGGTTGATTTTTTCTTTCGGGTGTTTTACCAAGACTGTTTTGTTTTTGTATATTGCTAATTCTTCATCAGGGTTGTGATGGTCATAGTGATAGTGCGTTATAACTAAAACATCTGATTTTTTTGCAAATTTCACTATTTTATTCCAGTGTTCCTTTAGTTTATCCAGTTCTAATTGGTGTGGTGCCAACCCGTAACGAATTGGACCTAAAGCCACTGATGGGTCAATGATTATTTTCACATCTTCGGTTTCAACGAAGGTGGCCATGCTCCTAGTGCCCAAAGAATCGAAGGCGATCGGAGTTATCTTCAAATCAGGCTCTCATCTTTCGTTTTTTATCGAGACAAGCCTTAACAAAGCCGAAGTAAATAGGGTCCGGTTTTCCTACTCTGCTTTTGAATTCAGGGTGGAATTGAACACCTACATGGAAAATGTTTTTTGGATATTCGGCGATTTCTATTCGAGTGTTTTTCATACTTTTCCCTGAGAAAACCAATCCTTTTCTTTCCAATATGTTCCGGTATTTTGGGTTAACTTCATATCTATGCCTATGTCGTTCCACTATCACATTAGTTTTGTAAATTTTATGGGCTTTGGTTCCAGGTTTTAAGTGAATTTCATGACCTCCTAGTCGCATGGTTCCACCCATATCTTTCAAATTTCTCTGACCTGGTAGAAAATCTAAAATTGCATGAGGTGTGTTCTGCTCATTTTCAGCGCTATTAGCATTTTTGAGTTTACAGACGTTTCTAGCAAACTCCACTAAAGCCATCTGAAAACCAAAACATATTCCTAAAAATGGAATATTCATCTCCCTGGCATATTTGATTGATAAAATTTTACCTTCAGTTCCCCTGACCCCGAATCCAGGGGGAACTAAAATACCATTGTAGGATCGGAGCACACTCATTTTCGATTGATCTTCTTCAAAATTTTCAGTTTCGATCCAGTCAATTTTTACTTGTGTTTCTAGTGCAGCTCCAGCCTGTTTCAAAGCTTCATTTATGCTGATGTAGGAATCTGCAAGTTTTGTATACTTACCGCATAAAGCGATCTTGACTTCATGTTTTGGTTTTAGGTAGCCTTTTAAATGCTTTCTCCATTTCTTCCAACTGGGGGTTCTTTTTTTGATGAATAACCTTCCGTTTATGTAGTTTCCCATCCCTTGTTTATCCAGCACCAGCGGAAGTTGGTAGATATAATCTAAGCTTGGAGAACAAAAAACACCTGACTTTTCAACGCTGGTGAATAGAGCAATTTTGTTTTTTGCTTCCTCTTCTATCATCTTGCTACATCTAACAAGGATTGTATCTGGCTGAATTCCGATTCTCCTCAGCTCGTTGACACTATGTTGGAGAGGTTTAGTCTTCTGTTCACCTGTAGAGTCAAGGATTGGAACTAAAGCCAAATGAACGAAAAGCGTATCTTTATAACCTTCCTCTAGGCGCATTTGACGGATTGCCTCAAGGAATGGTAATCCCTCAATATCGCCTACGGTTCCCCCGATCTCTGTCAGCAATACGTCAGCTCTAGATTTTTTAGCTACATACCTTATTCTTCTTTTAATCTCGTCAGTAATGTGGGGAACAATCTGAACGCACTTTCCTAAATAATCTCCCCGTCTTTCTTTCTTGATCACAGAATCATAGATTTGACCTGTTGTGATGTAGTTATCTGTCAGAATGTTAACATCTAAAAAACGTTCATACCAACCGAGGTCTAGGTCGGTTTCACCTCCATTCTCTGTTACATACACTTCTCCATGCATTAGAGGGTTCATGGTTCCTGCATCAACATTGACATAGGGATCAATTTTGATTGCGGCAACGCTAAAACCTCGGGCTTGAAGCATCTTACCTATGGAGGCGAGGGCCACACCTTTACCTACGCTTGAAAGAACTCCGCCTGTAACAAAAATGTATTTTGTCAACTACATGCCCTTTTCTACAACTACTTACTCTAGACTTCAAATATAAGACTGTTTTTAACTTGATCAAGCCTATTTTTGGAAAGGGTTATTGAATAAACTGGTTATCAGGAGTATCATTTAAGCGTGCTTGACTTAAGGGCTGTTGAGCATACGCATGTTCTCTCTTGAGGGATCTTAGGTACCGCCCTATGAATTAACTTTGTAACATTCTCTACGTTCTGCAAGAAAGCTTTCGTTACCTCTTCAGCAGTTACTGGCTCAGGTTGCCAAACGTCATAGTCTGTAACTAAAGATACGTTAACGTAACACATCTCAAGCTCGCGAGCTAGTGCAACTTCAGGATATTGAGTCATGTTAACAACCTCCCACCCAACGCTTTTGAACCATTGGCTTTCAGCCTTCGTGCTGAAACGGGGACCCTGAACCACAACAGCTGTACCCTTTTCGTGCACCCTAAGTTTTAGGTTCTTTGCTGTTTCAATAGTCAGCCTTCTTAACTCTGGGCAATATGGTTCAGCAACTGATACGTGTCTGGTTGGGGATCCGTCATAGAAAGTGTCCTTTCGTCCTGATGTTCTGTCTACAAATTGGTCGCAAATAACGAAGTCTCCTGGCTTAACATGAGGTTGAAGGCTTCCGCATGCAGAGGGCGCGATAATCCGTTTCACACCTAAACTTTTCATAGCCCACAGGTTGGCTTGGTATGGAATCTTGTGTGGAGGAAACTGATGGTTCCTGCCATGTCTTGGAAGAAAAACAACCTTCGTATTCTCTAAATCTCCGACTGTCAGAAGATCGGATGGAGATCCATAAGGAGTTTCAACTTTGATCTCTTCTGCTCCCTCTAAAATGGAATAGAGTCCAGATCCGCCAAAAATTCCAATTTCAACTTGCATCATGTTCACGTACCTTTATGAACTCTTAATGGCAG
>JBDRNN010000210.1:0-4659 GCA_043811145.1 Candidatus Bathyarchaeota archaeon | reverse complement strand
AGATAGCAAACCTAGCAGAAGAAGCGCGGTTGAAAGAGCAAAAATACAGCGAACAAATAGTATCGCTCCAATCCCAACTGAATAATAGCGAAACAAAGGCAAATGAGTTAGGATTAAAAATTAGCAACATCGAAAATGTTAGAGCAAACCTTGCAACTGAACTAAACAAATCCAGAGAAGATGTTCAGTCAAAAGAACAACAACATCAAGAACAAGCAGCCATACTCCAGGCCAAAGCAAGGCATAGTGAAATAAAAACAGATGAATTCAGATCAAAACTAGCTGACCTTGAGAAGGTTAGATCAGACCTCAACTCGAAGATAACAAGCTTGGAAGAGAAACTAAGCAACTCCTTAACCAAAGAACAAGTCCAGTTAAAAATACAGCAATATCAACAGCAGTATAAAATTCAAGACGCTGAATTCCAAGCAAAAATGAAGAATATAGAAGAACAGAAACATGATCTTGCAAGACAAGTGGAAATATTGAAGAAGATAGAAAAGAAATCTGAAGCCGAAGAGAAAGATTTTAAATATCTCGGATCTAAAGAGGAAAAATTACTCGAGAGAAAGAGGTTCAAGTACTTAGGATCCATGGAATAGACATAAAACTAATTTAAACCTAAAAAAATTTTTCTACCTATTTTTAATCATCAAGGCAATAAATTTTTAGACTGCAAGCAGAAGATCAAATACGTATTTTAATTTTTTAAAACATCGAGAAAACAGTTATTAAAAAATAGAGGGGGCCGAGGGGGATTTTATACCGATAAAGGGGAATTGTTATTCCAAATCAAACGGGATATGCTCAAAGGTTCTGCCAAGCATCCCTTATGCAATCCAAGAGAATTGAAGTTCTCCCGAAGTAACTTTTCGCACTGTGAAGGCATCCATCAAATATTTGATCCATGTTGTTTTGTGAACTAACGGGTTTCGAAGCTATACTACCTTGTGGATGCAATGAGTTTGCGAATCCATATTAACATGGCCCGAGTACTGATACTTAGTTTACCCAGACCTTCCCCCTGTCTGTTCCCGGCTTATTTCGATTATATTTTTTGCTGGATAGTTTTTACTTATTTTTCTAGAACCCCCCCTGTTATAGGATATGGTGCTTTTATACTTAAATTTTTCTGAAACGAGCGGATCTAAGTGTTGGTTGCATAAGCTCAGTTGCCCTATTTTTAAGGAGTTTTAGAGTGTTAACAGCCAGTTCTTAACCGCTCAACTAACCCCTTTAGGCTGTAGAGCGTATATTCTCCAGCATGGTGTCTGCTTCGGTCTAGGTAGAAGGCTTTAATGCCCAGTCTTCTAGGAACCTGAAAGTCAAATTTCCAGTTATCACCAACATTAGCAACTTCACAGGGTGAAACCTCCAAGGTCCCACAGATTTTAGCGTAGAGATTAACCGCCTTCTTCACAATCTTAAAGTCTGAGGTTGATGAGAAAACTCTATAGAAATAGGGTGCTATCTTAGTCTCTTCTAGCTCCAGGTCAAGGAATTCTCTAGCCGCATTAGACACAATGATAAGTTTGTATCCTAAATCTTTAAGCTCCCTCAAAACAGTTGGTACTTCTGAATATAACCTAACCTTCGACCTCATTCTTTTAAAGAGACTTTCCCAGTCTTGATGTCCTAAATATTTCTTGAACCAGTACTTGATATCGTACCATTCAAGACTCTCTATGCCTACTTTATCGTACTCTGACTTCAGATACTTCATGGCCTTCCTTAAGGTTACATTATTTTTTTCAGCGTAGAGTTTGGGTAATCCCTTAAACCAAATAGAGTTCACAAAAGTATAGTCCACTAAGGTTCCGTCGAGGTCGAATGAAACAATCTTTATCGGGCTCATGGAAGATCCTCAATCTGAGCCAAAACGTATAGCTTCATTATGTTGATTGATTCAATAAATTATTCCATATATCCCATTTTTCTCATATTTTTGTGCAATGATACGTTACAGAACGGACATAATACGGATTCTTTTTTATCCGTCATTTCAATATTATTTGAAAAAAACATTACACACCTAGGATTCCCACAATGTGACAGATCCAAGGTATGCCCAATTTCATGCACAATTTCCTTCTGGACTCGATTAACTAATATAGATCCATCACTTCCACCGTAATACTCTGAGCTAAGCCGATGAGTTGAAACTATTGCCAACTGACCTGGACTTAAAGCCTGTCCGAAAATAAAATTCAAACCATCGATATAAAGGTCAACATTAACCAACGCGAGAACTCTGTCCGCCTTAATCTTCCGAGCTTCTGCAGAAAACCTGCCAAATATAACATTAGCGTCATACTGGTCCCTCTGTGAATTATATGAGCCTTCAAGAATTGACTGATCACTTAAGTCTTTTATGCAGTTAGAATTGGGAAAAACTTTCTTAATGTGGAACATAGCTTCCTCGATAATCTCTTCGCGGAAGTTTCCAACCAAGAAAAAGTGAATCTTTAAACCCTTCAAATTTTCAACCTAGCGTTTCATATTTTTAGGCTACATTCTTTGAGGAGTTTCAATTCCCAAAAGTTGGAGTGAGTTGCTTAGAACTCTTTGTGTTATTGTTACAAGCTTTATTCGAGCATCCCTAAGCCCTACGTTTTCCGCCTTGATAACAGGAAGTTCATTATAAAACGCATTGAAAGCCTCAGCAACTTCATTTACATACGCAACCAACATTTCAGGTTTTAAATTATCGGCTGACATAATGAAAACCTCAGGATAACTAGACAGTTTAATCACTAGTTTCCTCTCCAGAGGATGTTGGAGAAGATGGAAGTCAGGTTTACTTGGTTGAAATTTTATTTTATGAAGTATGCTGGAGGCACGCACGTAAGCGTACTGTGCGAAAGGTCCGCTGTTGATTTCGAAGTTTAATACTTTATCCCATGTGAAGGTTACTGTCTTTGTGGCCGAAACGCTAAACATAGCATATTTTACGGCACCGAGACCTACAATTTTTGAGATTTTTCTCTTTTCTTTCTCTGAAAGTTCCGGTGAGCGCTTAGTTACTTCCTGATATGCCATCTGAACTGCTTCGGTCATTAGTTCATCGAATGTTATGTATCGACCGCTTCTTCTGGACATTTTGTAGCCGGGAAGTTTGACCAGTTCGTAGGAGTAATGAATCAAATTGTCAATGGCTTTTGTAAGGCCTAGAACAAACAGGGCAACCTTAAGTTGAAGCTGGGCCAACTTCTGATCTACCCCTATAACGTTTATTGCTTTATCTGCCCAAGAAAACTTCCGCAGATGATAGGCTATGTCTCTAGTTGTGTACAGGGTAGTTTTGTCACTTCTAACCAAAACTAGAGGGGGTATTTCATATGGAATGCCTGAAACTAGCTTATCTTTTATTCCAAGTTTCTTTGCAGTTGAATCCACATCAAGGGCTTTTGCCCCTTCGTGGATTGTTAGGTAAGGGGTTTTGTTTAACCTATTGATTACTTTCTTAACTTCCCCACTCCAAATTAGTTCACTCTCCCAGTCCCAAACATCATATTTTATTTTAGCAGTTTGAAGGGTTTTTCGAAAACCTCTGAGACAACTGTTGACAACTGATCGAACAAGTTGCTTAGTTTTTAGGTCTTCTTGCTCATATAGGCTCATAAGTTCCTCGATGCTTTTTTCAGGGTCGCTATCAGCTTCGATGCCCTGGATAATTTTATGGAGGACTTTTTTATCTTGTAGTTCAAGTTCAGCAGCAATACCCAAAGATTCGTCAAGCTTTTGCTGTAAACGTTCAAGTTCTTCACCGCTACCATCCTCATCCTTGAGAGCTTTAATCTTATTTTTAAGTGTGCGAATTGTTAAGGCACAGTTTGTAGCAGTGTACAGGAAACCTATCCAGGCATCAGGTTTCCCTTCTATTCTAGGCTTTGCAACTATTTTGTAGCCGTAGGTTGCAATAGCAACTTGTTTTCCAACATCATCGATATAGAAATGCCGTCTGACATGATGCCCCCTTGCCGTCAAAATTCGTGCCAGCGCATCACCTAAAATAGCATTTCGGGCTGTACCAACATGAAGGGGACCACTTGGATTTGCACTTGTATGTTCAACTATAATTTTCTTGGGGGCCTTAGTTTTGATTGATCCAAAAGCTTCCTCCGAGGTGTCAAAAGCTTTGGAAGTTTGTAACATAAGTTTTGAGTAGTTGACATGGAAGTTTAGATATCCATTTATGGATTCAACACTTTCTATGAGCATGAATTTTCTTTTTGAAATATTTTTTGTGAGTTTTTCGGCTAGAGGTATAGGTTTCTCGCCAAATTTTTTGGCTAGTTCAAAGCAGATGGATGAGGATAATTCACCATATGATGGTGAGGCGGGGGAGGCTAGTAGAAATTTTGGAAACTCTAAACCTGGAAAAAGTCCGTTAACTACATCCTTAAGGGCTATTTCGCATTCTTCTCTGAAACTTCCAAAGAGGTTTAGACTTTTCTTTCCCATTTTTTCAACTCTGCAGTTTCATATAGTATAGACATGATGAGTACAATAATTATATGCAACTATAACTTCAAAATCAAGTTATCGAAGTGAGTTTCTAAATGGAAAAATATGATGTTTTAGTTATTGGTTCTGGTTACGGTTTGAATGTGGCTTTTAAAGCTGTAGCTAATGGCATGAAAGTGGCTTTAGTAGATA
>JBDRNN010000209.1:0-2889 GCA_043811145.1 Candidatus Bathyarchaeota archaeon | reverse complement strand
CCTCAGTTCATGCGTATAGCTAGACAATTACACAAAAACGTAGGTCGCCACACTAGAGGTTGTCTTGCCGGAATCAGCTATTGTTCTATTATTCCAAACGGGGATGTATGGCCTTGTCCGTACTTTTCCCTTAAAGTTGGCAATGTTCTTGAGACACCATTCTCTGAGATTTGGAAAAACAGTTCAGTGTTTAGGAACCTTCGCAGTCTTGACTATTCTGGAAAGTGTGGGCTCTGTGAATTTAAGGAAATCTGTGGTGGCTGTCGTGCCAGAGCACAGGTATCCTACAATGATTACATGGCATCGGATAACTGGTGTTCGTATAAAGAGGAATATAGCTTTGAAAAAAGAAATTGAAGAAAGAGATAAAGAGCTGCTGAGAACAATTCAAAAGAGTTTTCCTCTTACTTCGAGACCCTTCAAGGAAGTAGCTGAAAGACTGGACATACCCGAGGGTGAGGTTATATCCCGTTTGAAAAAGCTTATGGATGAGGGCCTCGTTCAAAAAATTGGTGCTGTGCTATCCCCAAAAAAGCTTGGATACCATTCAATTTTGGCAGCAGTTGATATTCCAGAGGAGGATGCTGAAAAAGCGGCTTTTATTATCAACAAATATACCTCGGTTACCCACAACTATTTTCGAGACGGCCATCCAAATCTCTGGTTTACGCTCATTGAGCCAGACGCAGAAAGCTTAGAGTTACATCTTCAAGAACTTGAAGAGACAATTGGGGCGCAAATTATGAGGATGCCAGTAACAAAAATGTTCAAAATAGGTGTTAAACTTGATTTCTGATAACGAAAAAGCGATACTCGTAGAGCTACAGCGGCTACCACTTGTAAGCCGACCTTTTTTCGAGATAGCACAGCGTTTGAATCTGACAGAGAATGAAGTATTGGATGCTTGCAACCGCTTTCTTGCTACAGGAATCATCCGACGTTTTGGTCCCTCAGTCGCGCACAGAAAAATGGGTTTTATCGCAAATCCTATGACGGTACTAAAAGTTCCAAAAGAGGATGTTGATGCCGTAGGGGCTATGATAGCTGCATCACTCGATGTTTCTCACTGTTATGCCCGAGAGGGCTGGAAATACAATCTTTTCTTTATGCTTCACGCATCATCTGTTGATGAGGCAAAGGAAAAGGTCAAAGATATTATTGATAAGGTTGATGTCAAAGATTATCAGGTTTTTTTTTCGAGTCAAGAATTCAAGAAAATATCTTTTGAGTTAGCCCGTCCAGAACCGAAAATAAATCATGAAAAAAGAGGAAAACAGTCTTGAGGCTTCCAACGGTTCTTAATCTTCAGGGATCTGTTGTAATCTTTGGGAGTGGAAATGTTGCCCTCCGTAAAGTGAAATTCGTATCCAAATTCACAACGGATATAATTGTGGTTGGATCCTGCCGTAACTCCATCCCGGAAAACGTATTTGTAAAACAATGTACATTAGATGCTGAAAACTTCAAAAATTATGTTCCTAAAAAAACAGCCTTGGTTATCGCAGCGCTTTCTGATATGTTTCTTAACCGGAAGATTGCGATATGGTGCACAGCCAATGGAATTCTAGTAAATGTAGTGGATGACCCGGAGTCGTCTACAATTATTTTTCCAGCGCTTTCAAAAGAAGGAGACATCTCAATCACGGTCTCCACAGCTGGGAGTTGTCCCTTCCTTGCAAGAATGATTAGGGAAGAGCTGGATGTAATGATTACGGAAAAGGCACGGTGGCTTGAGGTGCTTGCACCTATACGTGTAGAACTTAAGGGCGATGAAAAAAAACTAACTATACTTTCTAAAATCTACGCTGATGCTGAGATATTAAACAACATCCGGGCAGGAGAAATGGAACTGGCAAAGAAAAAAGCAAGAGGGATATACAGTGTATTTCGCAAACATTAGAGTTACCCATAAAACAGGACCCCAAGAGATCATAAATTTCATGAATCTCCGTGAATCGGAGAAACATGATTTCTGCGAAAGCCTAAAAAGTCAAAGCTCTATTGATGAGGTGGTACTTCTCCAGACCTGTAACCGATTTGAGGTTTATTTATCGGGAAGCGGTGTGCAACAAGGGATAGCCCACGCACAAAAGGTAATGTTGGAACGTTTTGGTGAAAAAATCAGAAAACACATGATAGTTGACCAATACACAGATGCAGTGAAACATCTTTTCAGAACTGTAAGTTCCCTTAATAGCCTCATCATAGGAGAAAATCAGATTTTAGCTCAAGTAAAGGAGGCATACGAATTTGCTGTGCATTACCAGTTTACACATACGGTGTTAAACCTCGTTTTCCAGAAGGCACTTTCTATTGGAAAGAAAGTGAGACATGAAACCGAAATCTCAAAAGGTAAAGTTTCTATTTCTTCAGCCGCAGTTGACCTTGCAAACCAGTATAATCCACTCAAAAACAAGAAGATAATCATTATTGGGACCGGAAAAATGGCATCGCTCCTAGCCCAATATCTAAATAAATTCCGTCCACTGGAGTTAATAGTAATTGGAAGAACTCCAAGTCGTATTCTGAACTTCTGTGAAACTTACTCCTGTACATCTATACCTTTCAGTAATCTATCCAAAGAACTTCGAACCACTGATGTGCTTTTTTCAGTCACTTCCTGTCCCAGCGTTCTCATCAAGAAAGAAATGATAAAGAAAGTCATGAACGAAAGAAAACAATCCATTACTCTAATCGATATTGCCGTACCCCCAGACATAGACCCTGCTGTGAAGGACATTTCTTTAGTTAACTATTTTTCTATCACTGACCTAAGGGATATTTCATATCAAAACATGGTTTTGAGAAAAGAGGAAATGGTGAAAGTAAGGGCAATCCTCCAAAATGAACTTGTAGACTTCAATAGAAACCTCCAAGAAATTCATAAAC
>JBDRNN010000208.1:0-9014 GCA_043811145.1 Candidatus Bathyarchaeota archaeon | reverse complement strand
CAGGTTAAACATCAGTGATTTCCTACTTAAGAAGGTAACAAATTGATGGTATGGTAAGCTTCGAATCTTTTATTTAATTTTTGGCTCACGTACAGAGATCTTTACGAATGCAAAAAATACTACACAAATATATTGAAGTATCAGGTTAGCGGTCAATACATAGGAATGAAAATAACTCTGAAGTGTTTAGAATATCATGAAAGTATAGGATGTATACGATACTATAGACTTTATTTTAGTGATGAACTATGAGAGAACTAGAGACAGCATACAATCAAATTGAATTGGAAAAAAAGATTCAGAAGTGGTGGAGAACCAACAATATTCAGAAGACGGTTCAAGAGACTAGACAGGGTAAACCTATTTTCGGTTTCTTGGAAGGACCACCGACCATTAACGGATTTATGCACATAGGTCACACTAGAGGAAGGACAATGAAGGATGCTATACTTCGATATAAAACTATGAAAGGTTTTGATGTCTGGCGAAGAGCTGGTTGGGACTGTCAAGGATTGCCAGTTGAGATAGAGGTTGAGAAAAAATTAGGACTAACCTCAAAACGCGACATAGAGAAGGTGGGGTTTGAAAAGTTTGTTGAAGAATGCAATAGAAGTGTAGATTATTATTTAGCTCATTGGAAGAAAAATTCGGAGAAGCTTGGATTATGGCTCGATTATGAACACGCTTATGAGACTAGGAAGGATGATTATATAGAGTTTGTTTGGTGGGCAGTTAAAAAATTCTTTGACGAAGGAATATTGAAAGAGGATTTCAAAGTCGTACCTACATGTCCACGATGTGAAACCCCACTCTCCGGACACGAAGTGGCTCAAGGGTACACACTCGTCACAGATCCCTCAATATACGTAAAGTTCCAGTTAGAAGGAAAAAACAAGGAGCATATCCTAATATGGACCACAACGCCCTGGACGATTCCGGGAGATGAGGCAGTTTCAGTCAACCCCAAGTTCCAATATTCAAAGGTCAAGGTTGGGGAAGAAACTTGGATAATGGCAGAAGAATTAGTAGAAAAAGTCATGGAGAACTTGAAAATCAGCGACTACCAAATTATTGAGACGTTTAAAGGGGAGAATCTTAAGGGATTAAAATATACGCACCCTCTTATTAGGGAGACGCCAGAACATCAAAATCATCAAAAACATTTTGACCACTCGATAATTTGCGGCGATCATGTAACGATAGAAGAAGGAACAGGTTGCGTTCATACCGCTCCAGCCCACGGCTTAGAAGACTACGAAGTGGGAAAAAGCTTTGGAATCACTACATTCTGTCCAGTTGACCAAAGAGGAATTTTCACAGATGAAGCAGGCAAGTACGCCGGCAAGTTTGTGAAAGCAGCTGATGCGGAGATTACAGAGGATCTGAGAAAGAATAACTTACTTGTTTGGTCCGGAAAGATAGAACACGAATATCCACTGTGTTGGAGATGCGATTCACCTCTCATATACCGGCTGGATAAACAATGGTTCATCAGAATAGATCCAGTGAGGGATAAAATGGTTGACGAAAATAACCATATAGCGTGGGTACCCGAATGGGCTGGAAAGCGCAGGTTTGGAGAATGGTTAGTTAACTCCGAGGATTGGTGCATATCCCGATCTAGAGTTTGGGGTACTCCCTTACCAGTATGGAAATGCGAAGCTTGTCAAGAAGTCATAGTTTTAAGTGGAAAAGAAGAGTTAAAAAAATTCGCTATCGCGATTCCAGAGCGCTTAGAACTCCATCGCCCATGGGTAGACAAAGTTGTAATCGAATGCAAAAAATGCGGGAAGGAGATGAGAAGGGTCCAATACGTTCTTGACTGTTGGCTTGATTCTGGACTGGCTCACGCTGCAAGTGTAGATTATTTGAAGGACCCCCGTCTATTCAAAAACCTTTATCCCTACGATTTTGTAACGGAGGCAATTGACCAAACCAGAGGATGGTTCTACTCCCTTTTGACTACAGGAGTTTTACTTTTCGATAAAGGCCCTTATAAGCGCGCGCTATGCCAAGGGCACGTTGTGGATAAATATGGACAGAAAATGTCGAAATCTAAAGGTAACGTCATATGGCTCGAGGATGCTTTAAGAGACAATGGGGTAGACGTAATTCGCGCATATTTATTATGGAAGGTAGCCCCAGAAGACACCTTAGCTTTTGACTATGATGAACTTGGACAGATTAAGAGAACACTGGGGATACTTTGGAATATTTTCACTTTTGCAAACACATATATGACTCTGGACAGTTTCAAGCCCGAAGAATTGACGCCTGAAAAAGTTGAAAAGCTGCTTAAAAAGGAAGACAGATGGCTCCTATCCCGGTCTCAATCGACTATCAAAGCAGTAACAGAAAACCTAGATAATTTGAGGTTACACGTAGCAATAAGAAATCTACTTAACTTTATAGTTGACGATATTAGTAGATTTTACATTCGGCTGATTAGAAGAAGAACATGGATTGAAGTAAACGAATTAGAAAAGATGGCGGCTTACTCAACTCTTTACAATGTTTTAGTTACAACTGTCAAGCTTATGAGTCCCTTCACACCACACTTGACTGAAGAACTGTACCACTCCATCACCGGAAAAGAGTCAGAAAGCATCCACTCCTGTGACTGGCCTATTTTTGATGAAAAACTCTTCGATGGAGAACTGGAGGAGGAGATGGACATTTGTAAGGAGTCGATTAAAGCTGCCTTGGCTGCTAGACAGAGGGGTCGAATTAAATTAAGGTGGCCGGTCAAGATGGCGATAATAGTTCCATCCAGCAAAAAAGTGGAGAATGCTTTAACCCGTCAAAAAGAAGTTTTAATTAACCAGGTCAATACTAAGACGCTTACGATTCAAAAAACCGCCGCAAGACCATCTTTCATAGAGGTTGTTGTTGAGCCGAATTATTCTGTTATTGGAGCTAAGTTCAAGTCAAAGATTCCGGAGATTACGGCTAAACTACGGTCGACAGCTTCTAACGCAATTGTAGATCAACTTTCCAGTTATGGAGAGATCAGGCTAAAGATGAAAGATAATGAGACTGTTATTTTAACTAAAGATGACATAACCCTTAAAGAGAAATTGCCAAGTCATATCGTCTCGGAAGATTTCATGTATGGAACCGTTTTTGTAGATGTTACAAGGACAGCGGAGTTGTTGACTGAAGCTCTAGTTAAGGAAGTTGTAAGAAGAGCTCAAATAATGAGAAAAGAGATGCAACTGGAAATTGAGCAGTTTGTAAACCTCAGCATAAAGTTTGAAGAAGAGGAGACTAAAAAACAGGTAGATAAGATGAGAAACTACGTTATGAGCGAGGTTAGAGTCAAAGACCTCAAATTGCTGAGTCCCAGAGATAAAATTCCATCTTTAGGCGAAGTTTATGTTAAAGACTGGGAAATAGAAAATGAGAAAGTTACCATGTCAATGCAGAGGTTAACGTGATCGAATAGTAAGACCTTCAGCAGGGCTTATCTGTACATCGTCAACTTTAAAGGTAAGCGGCTTTTTGCATTTTGGACATATACCTTCATTTTGTTGAATTACCTCGTCTGCCGGCTTTAATTCAGCACCCTTGTAAAGCAGTTCACCACATGTTCTACAAACTACAGTTTGAGGCATAGTAACGGGTTTCACCTAAGTTAGGAATAGTTAGGTTTTAATTAAGTTAAACACGACATTTAAAGCCATCGTTTTTTAATTTGAACCGTACATTTTGCAAAAGGTACAACTCTGGATGAGTTAAAAACAAGGCAGACGATATATTTTAAAAGAGGACGAAGTGATGACAAAGCTAGGCTGCATCATGATAATAGCTGAAAAGCCTGATGCGGCTCAACATATAGCCGAAGCCCTAAATGATTGCGGAACCATCAGGAAGAAAACTGCAGGACATTCTTCTTATTTCGTGATCCATCGCAAGGACAAGAAGATTTTAGTTGTATCGTCTTCAGGTCATCTTTACACGGTTGCCCAAGAAAACGGAAATAGAAACCATTACCCAGTTTTCACACTCAAATGGGTTCCTAAATATTTGGTGGAGAAAAACGTAGCCAGAACTAAAGGCATTATAAGATTAATCAGCAAACTAAGTCACAACGCCGACGAGTTCATAAACGCTGCAGACTACGATATTGAAGGCAGCCTAATAGGCTACATGATCTTAAAACATGCTTGCAACGGGAAGCACAGAGAAGCAAAAAGAATGAAGTTCTCAACCTTAACCAAAGAGGATCTTAATTACGCATATGAGAATCTGATGCCTCACCTTGACTTCGCACTGGCTGAGGCTGGACAGGTGAGACATGAAATTGATTGGCTTTATGGGGTTAATTTATCTCGTGCACTAACCCTTTCTGCACTGAAACAACGAAGTAAATACAGGACTCTAAGTATTGGCAGAGTTCAAGGGCCTGTTTTGAAGCTTATTGTTCAAAGAGAGATAGAAATTCGAAGTTTCATACCAGCAGTCTTTTGGGAGATTGAAGCATTTTCCGAAATAGGTAAAACTGAGTTTAGACTTCAATTTGCGAAAGCTAAGATAAAAAGTAAGATAGAAGCTGAGAAAGTTAAGAAAACATGCAACAGAAAAACTGGAGAGATTACCGATATAAGAGAAGCGAAGGTCCACATTCCTCCGCCCTATCCTTTCAATCTCGGAACAATGCAAACAGAGGCCTACCGTTTTTTTGGGTATATGCCAAGAAGGACATCAGATATCGCCGAGAGACTGTACTTAGATGCCTTAATATCTTACCCGAGAACCTTTAGCCAAAAACTCCCTTCCAGCATAAATTATAAGGCAGTACTCGAAGGCCTCTCGAAAAATCCGAGATATAAAAAACTTGTAAGATCACTCCCTGACGAGAAAAATTTGAAACCTAATGAAGGAAATAAGGAAGATACCGCTCATCCAGCAATTTATCCTACCGGCAGACTTCCCGAAAGAAAACTCACAAACGATGAATCCAAGGTTTATGATCTTGTGGTTAAACGGTTTATGGCAACCTTCAGTGTTCCAGCAGTTCTATTACGTACGAAGGTTTCAGTACAGTGTACCGGTCACATATTTTTCATTAAGGGCAGCATGATTGTTAAGGACGGATGGATAAAAATTTACCAGCCGTATATAAGTTCTGAAGAGATAACTCTTCCCAATTTACAGATTGGACAACGGATTCTTTTCAAGAAAGTGAAAAACGTGTTGCACCACACCAGACAACCGCCCAGATATGACCCTGCAAGCCTTCTCAAGACAATGGAAAAGAACAATATTGGTGCAAAGTCTACTAGAGCAGACATAATCGAAATTCTCTATAAGCGAGGATATATTCGAAATGAAAGAATGATAGCTACAGACATAGGCTTCGGGGTCATTGAAACCCTTAGACACTGCCAAGAAATAACTTCGGTTGAGTTGACTAGAGATCTTGAGGACAAAATGAACATGATTGCAGAAGGAAAAGAAAACAGAAAAGATGTTTTGATGGGCTTTGTAGAGAAGCTAGAACCGGTTTTGCGCCAACTCAGGTTAAGGGAGACAGACATCGGAATAGAACTCTCAGAAGCAATAAAGCTAGAGAATTTAAGAAACAGAATTGTTGGAATCTGCCCTGCTTGCAGAACAGGAAACCTAATAATTCTAAGGTCAAAGAAGACTGGCAAGAGGTTTATTGGGTGCACGAACTTCTTTAATGGTAAATGTAAAGAGGCTCTACCTCTTCCGCAAAAAGGCAAGATTACAATAACCGACAAAATCTGCAAAACCTGCAACTCGCAGATAATTACCGTTAGGTTAATAAACCAGCGACCCTACCGGTCTTGCATAAACCCTGATTGCCCTACAAAGAAACACTCAAATTGATTGAAAAGGAGTTCAAGATCAATTGAAATGCGCCATTTGCGGTAAAACGAGTGAAGGAGAATACTGTAAATGGCATAAAAGGGCTTATATGAGTCTGCAGGAAAAGTTTAAAGATTGGCAGAAAGTCTTAGAAATTAACTGGGAAGAATTCCTTGAAGAAATAAAAAATAATCCCAATACCGGCACATGGGGGAAGGAAGTTGCAACGTACATTATCCGTAAAGGAGAAAACTCGCCGATTTAGGCACAGGTACCTTAATGCGTTGGGAGATAGTTTTCCTGAGATATCCCCCTCCATAGTAACTTTGATTATACTAGCGGGAGTCATCTTCCTGCTGGTCGGCGGCTTATATGGTCTGATTACAAGTACCCCCGTCTTCATCGGTACCCCTCAAGGGGGCATATCTTTTTTCGCTCCTTATGACTTGAATACACAACTACCTCTGGAAGGTGCTTTTTACGGAATTTTTCTAAGCATCGGAATATTGGGCGGTTATCTTGCTCACCGAAGTTTAACATACCGGCAGAATCCTAGAAATGTCTCAATTATACTCTTTATAGCAATAGCTCTAATGGTAATTGGCGTCCTAGGAGCCAACTATCTCCTACAACTTAAACTCCAGTTCTAGTAAAAATCAACTTCACTTATGCCGTACTCAAAAATCTTAAACTTGCAGAATATGTTTGAGATTTTTCTTCCAAGATGTTTTTCAAGAGAGACAATTTTTACTCCCTCTTTATGACTTGCCTTCAGATGAAGTATGTTAGATGACCAGAAGTTGAGAGTTCTAGTAGCCACAGGTTCAGTCTTCTCAGATAAAAGGTTATTATTCACTATACCTCGAACTTGACTGGTTAACAAAACTGGAAGATTGAAAATTTTGGCTATCTGTGTCAAATAACCTAATTGTCTACTAAGCTCTTTGCTTAGAGTGACTGAATATTTAAGGTCAGAAAGGGAGAGACGATAAAGTCTGTTAATTGTATCAACTACTAGAAGACCAACTTTCGGTGTAATGAACCGATCCAGATTTTCAACCAAAACAGTTTGCTCATAGAAGTCTCTTGGAGAGAAAATACCGATTGAAGGGGTTATCTCTTCCAAGTTACTCCCAGCCATCTGCCTCAGTCGATTAGTTGAGAAGGCACCATCTGCATCGATAAAAAAAGCTTTCTGACCTTTCTCTACACACGTAATTACACATTGCAACAAAAAGGTTGTTTTGCCTGTGCCAGCTTCACCATATATGAGGGAGACCTGCCCGCTTGGAAATCCTCCATGAAGCATCTTGTCAACAGGAGGACATTTCGTAGAAAACCTTCCAATTTTTTGTAACACACTGATACCCTGCTGTTTGTCTAGCTCGCGGTACTACAAACAGTACAAAGCTAATTGCGTTTCAATTTCTTAGCTACAATTTCGGCTATCTTCTTACCAGACAGCAACATTCCACCGAATATCGGCCCCATACGCGGAGTTTGATGTAATGCTCCAGCAGCCATTCCAGCGGCATATAATCCTAAACAAACCTCTCCTGTCCTCTCAACCATCATTTTTTCGCCCATAGACGCCCACATTGACTTTTCTCCAGGGATCGATATTTCCATCTCCGGAATCTTTCTAGAAACTATAGCTAAGATTTCACTGTCATGACCTGTACAATCAATTAAAGCTTTAGCCTTAATTGATAGAGGATCCACATGCAAACCTGCCATCGTCACGGCTGTCCATTGGACAACTGCTCCATTTATCCTTAATGGAGACTTCCTGTAAATTACATCATCCACTACAACTCCCAGAATTATCTTAGCTCCCGCATCAATAGCACCAGTAGCCAACTTTGCAATCATCTCAGCAGCATCCACAACATATGCACCAGGTTTCAAGGAGGTTAGTTTGCAATCTACCCCTTCAAGGATTTTATTTGCAGGAGCCTGGATGATTATTTTATGAAACATCATTCCGCCTCCTCCAATACCGCCTCCAAACGACAACCTTCTTTCAAAAACCACGACATTCAAACCAGTTTTCGCTAGGTATCTTGCAGCCGTTAACCCGGATGGACCGGAACCAACCACTATTACGTCTGTATCCGCGAGGTTTATCCAATCTTCCGCTGCTTTACTGATAATTGCCCGAGTTATCTCCGTTTCATCTAATTCTTTCAGACGGATTGTTTTAGCTATAAGCCCTCACCATTCGGTTAGAAGTATATAAACAGGGAGTACCTCTATTTTACCATAGTGGTTAGTATGAGGTGTCAGGTGTGCAACAAACTTATCACTGGACAATCTGTCACTAGGAAAACTTGTTGTGTTAATAAGCTCTATATTTTCTGCTCGAAAGCATGTCTAAACAGATGGAGTCAACGATGGCTTAGACACCAAGAGCAGATTTCACACAAGACTCTCTTGGGCAACCGTGCCAAAGCTAAAAAGCTTGTAATAGACTTCTGACCGGATAATCTGACTATTTCTTTGGTTTAATAGAGGTTATGATGTTAATTTTAGTTATAATTCCGATTATCTTTCCATGGTCCATTACCAGAACTGCTGGTTTTTCATGAATGAAGAAAGCCAAGACATCTTCGATACTGGTGGTCGAATTTATGATTGGAAAACTTTCTTCCATTACACTTCTAAGGTCCGAATTAAAAACATCCTTCGCATCTCTACTCTGCAATATAGTTTTGATTAAGGTGGCTTCTTGAATGCTCCCCAAAACGCTACCGTCCTCTAGTACGGGCATCTGAGAAATCCCGCGCTTTTCCATTAGCTCAACAGCTTTTCGAACAGTGTTAGTTACCTCTACAGATATAACCGGACTGTGCATTATGTCTAATGCAGTTTTCCTACCGCGAAGGGAAGTTATCGCTGTGAGAATTTTATTCAATGTAGACATTCGCGGATCTATCTTTTCAGCTTCAATCCTTGCTATCAGAGATTGACTTACTCCCGCACGTCTAGCTAATTCCTTCTGTGTTAGTCCAACTGATTTTCGCGCTTTTTTCATTTCATCCCTAGTTGGAACCTTGAGCGACATACTTATTTCCCTGCAAAATATTACTACCAGTCATTTTATTTCTGATAAAATTTAAATATTCACTATCGCAAACTGAAACAACAAACACAGCAACCCTGTTGGAGCTGGTCAAATT
>JBDRNN010000207.1:0-10710 GCA_043811145.1 Candidatus Bathyarchaeota archaeon | reverse complement strand
AACTCAACCTCATCCACGGTCTTGCTGGTTGTTGTTCCTCTTGTTTTAAAAACAGTCTTAACCGCTATTCAACAATCCAATTTTGTTATTCAAGGTTTGAATTCAAAAATATTTCGTTTATTATAGTGAATGTAAAAAATACATGTTTTTTGGGTGCCGAATGTCAAAATTGTTTATAAAAGAATTTGCATAAACCGTTAACTCTTTCGGAAAGAGTTAAATATTGACCTAGTTCTAACGGTATAATTATGACGCAAGAAATTTTCACTAGAAAAACTTCAGGACTGGTAAGGAATGTATCACTGGCCAACGCAACACTCGCTTGCATGTCGGTAATGTGCTTTTACGTGCCACCCATCTACACAACTTTAGCTGTAGTTGGTTTTCCAGGTCTCAACCTCCCCTTAGGCGCTCTTCTTGCACTAATGTTTGGTATGCCAACAGTGCTTACCTATACGCTCTTCGCATATACTATGACACGATCCGGTGGAGATTACGTTTACATCAGCAGGACACTACACCCACTTGTAGGCTTCATGGCAGGCTTCTCTGTCAGCCTTGAATACATGGTCTTCTGTGGTATACAGAACGGCTGGGGCATCGTCTTCGGTTTAGTAACCATGTTCACAATTCAGGCTGAATTGACAGGTGACGCATACTGGGCTGGTGCTGCTCAGGCTCTAGGCAGTCCTATAGGAATCGCTGCTGCTGGTGCTACTTTGTTCATCGTAATCGGTCTGGTTGTAGTAAGCGGTACAAGGAATACTTTCCTCTGTGTACAAGGTATCATGATGGGTTCGCTTCTGGCGTTCCTCGGATCTTTGTATCTTGCCTTGACATTCCCCGCAGAACAGTTTAACGTATACTGGGGTATGGAGGGCATGAGGGAAGCAGCCTACGATACTCTTCCATTCTTGTCCGCACTTGATGGACAATGGAACGATCCGATGATGACAATCAGATACGCCATGTATATGTCTTGGATGTACCCAATACAGGCTGTAGGCAACATATATCAAGCTGGAGAAATCAAAGGCGGAGGAAGAACAGTACTTCTATCATACATCATATCAAGTCTTGTACTAGTCAGTGTACACGTATTGATGGCTGAGATGATCTACTACAACACAGGTGGTCCAGAACAATTCGCATCATGGGTATTCCTATCCGTAGTAAGGCCTGATCTTGTTCCAGTAGCTACAGGTCCATTGCCACCAACATTCTATACCATAGCATTCTTCGCAGGTAGAAACATCGTAATGACCGCCATATGTGGCTCACTACTGTTGGTCGTCTTCGGTGCAACACTTCCAACATGCATGGCTTTCGCATGTAACCGAAACTGGTTCGCATGGTCGATGGACAGAGTCTTCCCGAAGAAATTCTCCGATATCCATCCAAGGTTCGGTGTACCCGTGTTAACTCCTTGGGTACTAATCGCAATAGGGCTGATAGTGTTAGTCCTCTACGCATTCACCGGAGCCATGGCTTTCACGTCGATATTGCCGCTAGTATTCATAGCTGAATATATGATTCTCAGCGTAGCTGGTATGGTTCTGCCCTTCAGACGGAAAGACATATACAAAGGATCAGGTGGCGACAGGAGTATAGGCAAAGTTCCAGTGATCACTTTAGTGTCAGTCATCGGCTTTGTCATCTACGCTATAGTCTTAGCTGATACTTTCAGAGACCCAGTATTCTACGGTGCGACTTACGCTCTGATCCCGCTGGCAATATTCATCTCTGGAATAGTTCTGTACGCAATATCCTACGGAATCAGGAGAAGACAAGGCATAAACATAAACCTGTGCTATTCAGAAATTCCACCAGAGTAGAACAAAAACAATCTCTTTTTTTATTTTTTTATTTTTTTACATTTGTGTATCGAAAGTTTAATATTCAATTTGGCTATACTTTTCTCCTAGCACAAAAAACGGTGATGACGATTTCTAATCCAAGCGAGCCTCTAGAAGATTTTGGTCAGGAAGCAACTAGGCTTATTGACGTGGGAAAGGAACGAGGAATAATACTAAGATTGATGGGTGCCTGTGCAATAATGTTGCACAGTCCTAAGTATGGTTACCTCTACGCGGACATGGGACGTGAATTATCTGACCTAGACCTACTGACATACAGCAAATTCCGCGGTAAACTTCAGAAGTTCTTTGCCGGAGATGCACACGTGGGGTCACTTCAACCAGACTTGTATTCTAAAAGTGGAGGCATGGGTTATGTGCCCGACAAGTGGTTCCCTTGGCAAGCATTATTTATGTCTAGGCATAGATACCTTGACGTTAAACGGAATAGGGCTATTGACGTCTTCATTGATAAGCTTGAGTTCTGTCACAGTATTGATTTCAAAAATAGACTAGAAATTGACTATCCTACTATCCCATTAACTGATATGCTAATGACGAAACTGCAAATAGTGCAGCTGACAGAAAAAGATATGAAAGATGTAACTATACTGTTCACGGAACATGATATATCTGATAAAGATGAGAAAGAATTCGTAAACTCCAAATATCTTGCTAAACGTTTCTCTGACGATTGGGGATACTACCACACAGCGACCGGAAACATCAAAAAAGTTCTAAACTTTATCCCCCATTTCCCCAACTTGGATCAAAATCTCGCACAGACTGTTTCATCTAAACTAAATAAGCTTCTAGAAATTATTGAGAATGAACCTAAATCTGGAAAATGGAATAAACGTGCTAAAGTTGGAACCAGTAAAATGTGGTATAATAAAATAGAATAGGAGTTTGTAAAATATGCCAAAAACAGGTTTTCTTTATACAACAGACATACATGGATCTGAACAAGCGTTCGTGAAATTTTTAAACGCAGCTAAATATTACAAAGTAAACACACTCATTCATGGTGGAGATTTTACAGGGAAAGCCGTTTATCCAATTATTGATAAAGGTGGAACATGGGATGTTCCGTCTTATGCAGAAAAATCGTGGACGTTAAAGTCTATGGAGGAAGTAGAAGCACTTGAGAAAAGCATGACGATGTCTGGCTACTATCCCTACAGAACTACCCCTGAAGGTGTAGAAAAAATGCAAGGCCATCCAGAGTTACAAGAAAAGATTTGGAAAGATCTGATGCAGGAAAGGGTAAGAAGATGGATGAAAGTAGCAGAAGAACGTTTAGCGCCCCAAGGCGTGAAATGTATAATAAGCATAGGGAATGATGATCCTCAGGATGTCAGGAATATAATAGACGAATCCAATTTTGTTATCCAGCCTGAAGGAAAGGTTATCATGCTTGATAATCATGAAATGATCTCCACTGGCTACGCAAATATGACACCTTGGCAATGTCCAGGGGATCTTGAGGAAGAAGTTTTAGCGGAAAAAATTGAGGCGTTAACTTCTCAAGTAAAAGATATGAAAAATGCCATATTCAATTTCCACTGTCCCCCATACAAAACTATTCTCGATCAGGCTCCAAGAATTAGTAAAGGCAAGGATGGAGAACTTAAATTTGGAAGTGGTGGGGCCTTTGATATGTTTTCAGTTGGCAGTAAATCTATAAAAGATTCTATTCTGAAGTATCAGCCTTTAGTGGCTTTACATGGCCACATTCATGAAGCTAAAGGAGTACAGAAACTATATAACACCATCATGATTAACCCTGGGAGCCGATATATTGAGGGTGCACTCGACTCTGTGTTAGTTCAGTTAGAGGATCATAAGGTTAAAAGTTACTTCTTTGTATCAGGATGAGAAACGTATTTTAACCTTCCATACCTTTTTCTTTTTAGTATAAGGCTATGCTCTGGTAGTTTAGCATGGTGTACACTATTAAAGGAAAAATACGGAAATTTCTATGTAAAGGCTCCGCGACTGTAAGCCTGTGTGGTGCTTGCACAGCGCTAGAAAACTACTCAAAAGGGCTGACAATGGGGTGGGGAGGTCCGTGGGATTGGATTGCTGCAACTTCGGTAACTATAATGGCAATAGGCGGTTTGATAACAGTATCCATTATAGCCAGTCAAACCTTCACCGGACAAACTGAGTTCACACTCCAAGAGTATAAACGAACATTCAAGGTTAAACCAAAAACAACTATCCATGTACTCAAACCAATGGAGTACTACATATTACTGAATGAAGGGTATATTGACGGGAGAAGCCAGTATAGTCTATTGAGGTTTGGATCAGGAGGTACACTTTCACCTGAGGCGATGAAGGAACTCTACTATGTTCAATTGGATGAAGCTGGATGTAAAAGGTTAGACAAAATAAAGCAAATGCTATCCAAGAAACAAAGTTGGCTCGATAAAATAAGAATGTTCATGTGGATCATGCCTCAAAAAGAGCTAGACCGTGAACCAGAAAAAAACGAATAACAAAATCTTCACTAAAGCTCTCCGTCTTTATTAAGGGGAACCTGAGGTCATATGTTTGGTTAGTTGGAAATGGCGTTTTGGCTTAATTATCTCAATTTTATTTTTCACTGCATTTGTGTACTACATTTTTTTTACACTTCCAGATAAAATACCTCTTTATCTCCCTACAAGCGCAATTTGGTGGATTCACATATTCACATTTTTGTGTATGGGCTTCGCTTACAGGATATACCAGCGCTACAAAAATCCCTACATTCGTTTGCGGATCTCTATTCAAGCAGGTACACTATTCTTGCTTTGGTTCCTAATACCTGTCTATGCTCTGGGGATCTGGTCCCTTGTAATTATTAATCCATGGCCCCTTAACCCCGATGCCTTTCTGCCTTCAACCTACAGGATCGTTCCTCAAACTGCGCTATCGACCCCTCTTCTAATAACATATTCCTTAATCATGTCGGGTTTCATACTTCCGGTTACTGCATATCTTTATGGTAGAAGAATTTACTGTAGTTTCCTATGTCAGGTCGGAACCTACACAGAAACGGTTGGAGACTTGTGGCGTCATAAAGCTATCAGAGGGAAACGGGCTGATAGAATCGCCTTGATAGGAGGTCTCACAGTATTATTTGCCCTCATCATTATCAATTTAGGATTCGATGACTTTGGGCTGATACGAAGGGCACATGTAATCCACAGCATATTTAACCTAATCTACTTATACTTCTTCATGACGGCATTCTTATTTGGCGCAACTCCATTCATGAGCTCTCGTGCTTTCTGCAAATTTATCTGTCCATTAGGTAGAATTCTTGGAGAAATTTCTAAGCGAGGACGTTTTCAAATTAACACAGATGGTGGAGAATGTATAAACTGTTATAGTTGTAATAATCGGTGTCACATGGGGATAGATGTTAACGGTTACGTGAAGAAGGGAATACCTGTTCGTAATTCACATTGTGTCGGATGCGGATTTTGCATCCATCATTGTACACAGAAAGTACTATACTTCAAAACTGTCCCCGCTCTGGCACCTAGAAAAAAGGTTGTTGTACCCCTAGCTGAACCTACTGTACGTTAGGTTAAAGGTAATGTAAATCTATTTTTCTCAATAATGTGCATACAATTAATCCTGGCGGGTAGTAGTCTTTAATACTTGACAAGATATCAGTT
This sequence comes from Candidatus Bathyarchaeota archaeon, assembly GCA_043811145.1. GTDB lineage: Archaea > Thermoproteota > Bathyarchaeia > Hecatellales > Hecatellaceae > JBDRNN01. The sequence continues at coordinate 5,180 of JBDRNN010000207.1, read as the reverse complement.
AATGAGAGATTAAACATGTTTGTGAATTTTTCAGTATACGATTTTAAATTAACTTATCCTGATGACTGGAACGTGCTGATAAATGATCGATTGATCACTCCCCGCAACGGAAATATCACATTCATGTCCCCTGAAGGATTTAACATAAACCTAACGTGGAGGCCTCTGAGAGAAGTTAAGAGAAAATATCCAACCGTCAACGAAAGCGCTGATCATATGATCGACTATATGGGTAAAAAAAGAGTCGTGAAATCCTTACGTATAGTTAATCGAGAAAATATATCCCTCCTTGGGCATGAGAGTATTCTTGATAGTCTAGAACTGTTAGAAGAAGTGGGTGGCACTCTCTGGATACCTGGACCTAAGGTACTCAACGAATGTATGGTTTTTCAGGTATATTGTGAAGAAACCGATCTTTTTTTTATAATCTTCAGTGAGCCCACGAGAAAGGAAGAATGGAAACTTAGAAAGGTAGGTAAGTTTAAAGAGTACGATGAGAATGCTGAAACTTTTCACAATGTAGTGAAATCCTTCAGATGCCATAACTAAGACCCAATTAAGACCGCGCAACCTAAAAATACACATAATATGTGTTAGCGCATGAATTTATCTGGTTGGCTTAGCTTTTTGTCTTGAATCGAAAAACCTTGCTTAATGCCTTAACAACATTTGCAGCTACTAAACTAGCTGACATCCAAAGCGTAGTTAGCACGAAAGCTCCAGAGCCAATCATCATAATAATCTGGAAGCTACTCGCCTCGCCTACAATAATTAGCACTACACTGGCTAACCATGAAAACATAAATAGCTTAAGTTTACAAAACCGCAATGCAGATTTTCGGTTCTTTTTCGCAACTACAAATGATGCAGACATGAAGGGTGATAGATAAATGATTCCAATCATAGAACTGGAAACTAGCCCTGCAACCACAATTCCCACTTCGCTATTGAAGTTGAAGATCGAATTTGTCGCCATAGCTATGTTCAATGTTGCGATAAGTGGATATAGTATACCCTGCATCAGAGTTTTGACGGCCGGCTGTTGATCTATGAAGCCAGCTACAGGTGGACTCCAAGAGTAATACCAAGCATTGAAAACACTCATAAACTGACTGCCCGCAAAAGTTGTCAGCGTTACGTTGTCTCTAAAACCTCTGAGCAATTGAACCTCGGGAGCTAACTCAGAACCGTATGTTGAAGTCGCAACAATACATGTAGGTAGTGGTAATCCTGTTTGACCTGGCGATATGCCTATTGACGCTTCAACATAGAATGGAAATGAGGTGTATAGATATTCTTCTTCTAACCAAAGCTCTCTAAGTTCTTCGGGAGTTTCATATTCTGGGGGTGTTTCTTCTGGCCGCCAGCCATATTCACGTACTGCTTCAGCCCAATCTGGAGGAGGCGCTATTTGATACTCTTTTTGCTCTTCTTGTAAAGGTGGAGGTATTTCGTATCTCACTGCCTCCATGTCAACAAAGGTAATTGTCACTGTATAAGTTCCAGTCCATGGAAAAGTTTGTATTATCTCAAAACTACCTGTACCATATGATAATGGAATCGATAGAACTTGACCCGGTGCAGAAAGAGTTTTCCCAGAGGTTTCGCCATTATATGTAATATTCAAGTGAAATTCAGCAAGTATAGGTTCAAGAGTTTCAGAATCTTTAAGGTTAAGTTTAACCTTTACTGGCTCCTTTGCAATGGGTACGGACGGGTCAACTTCAAATTCAACTCTATAGCCTTTTTCACTTGTTTGCAAATCCCCCCAATCTACCCATATTTCATAACTTGACGTATCCCAGTTCCAGTTGGTCGATTGGCGATACTCCTTCACAGTGGCTTCCAAAGGACCCCAGCCTTTCACCTCTTCCGAGTCTGGTGCTATAACCTGTATGGGAAAGCTAGCTTCGTAGACTTTGAGGCTACGAAATGTTGAATTCCAGTAAAACCATTCGTCTTCTGTCGCGTTGGGATGATACCAACCCCAATTAACGGGGTCAAATTCCCACCCAACTACAGGTGTTTGATTATACAGGAAGCCGACATCTTGAAATTTAGTTGACATATTGTAGTCGCCTTCATAAGGTGCAACCCAGGGGATATAGAGATCACCCCATGTTCTTATAACAGGCGTAGAAAGAACCATCTTTCCCGATTGAATGTGGGTTACATTTACTTGGCATTCTTGCAAAAATAAATCCGTTAAATCTGTGTTGTTTATATAAGCGAATTGGAGTATAGTGCCATCCTCCGCTACAGGAAAGTCAGGATCCAATCCAAACTCAATTGCGTAGCCCCAAGAAAGGTTGTTCTGCCAACCACCCACAACATGAGCCTCAGGGGGCGAGATAGGAGCAAAAATCAGACAAACTATTAACGCGATAGCTATTGCACCTTTACAGTTTATACGCAACACATGAACCCTACTACAATTCTTCTAAGAAAATCTATTAAGTAGATTGGTACAATTATCGAACTTCACACAAAGTTTTTTTTGTTATATGGTATTCCACAATTAACAAGTGAAAGCATCTCTTAAACCTTTTTAAAAACGAAACTTTCCTATTCTATTTGAAAGAATCTTTCTTAATTAATGCACTTTTAATTATTTTTCCACTTTCTGTTCTTGGAAGGCTTTGCAGAAACTTTACTGTACGTGGTACTTTAAAAATGGCCATTTTATCTTTGCAATACCCCACTATCTCCAATTCTGTAGCCTTTTCTTTATGTCTCAAAACCACAAAAGCCTCAACTGCTTCCCCTCGAACAGGGTCCGGAACCCCAACAACCGCTGTCTCCTCAACCTTAGGGTGCGAAGCTAGAACTTCTTCAACCTCTCTTGGGTAAACTTTAAATCCACTGGTTATGATCATCTCCTTCTTCCGGCCTACGATCGTTAGATATCCATCCTCATCAAACTTGCCTAGATCGCCTGTAATAAGCCATCCATCCCTAAATGCTTCAGCTGTCTCCTCAGGCATATTCCAGTATCCTTTCATCACGTTCGGACCTTTAACCACAATTTCTCCAACCTGTCCTAAAGCAAGATTCTTCCCACACTCGTTCACAATTCTTACCTGAACACCAGGTATTGGTAATCCAACCTTGCCTGGTTTTCTCTCCACATCGTAAGGGTTTGAAGTGTTAACTACTGCCGTCTCTGTCATACCATAACGCTCTAAAATCGTGAAACCATATTTCTCTTTAAACCGATTGAATACTTGTGTCGGTAGAGGAGCTGAGCCTGAAATAAACACACGAACTGTGCTAAAGTCAAATTTTTGGTGGTCTTTCACCTCCAAGAACCTGACGTACGTTGTAGGAACTCCCATAAAAACGGTGCATGCATATTTTTCAATAAACTGTAAAGCCTTCGTGGCGTTGAATCTCTCCATCAAAACCATTGAAGAACCCGTGTAAACGGTACCATGGAGCATTATTCCTAATCCATGCTGGTGGAAGAGTGGCAAGGAGACAAGAAGTCGGTCTTGTGAAGTCCACCTCCAAATTTCTGTAAGAGTAGCAATGTTAGATATGTAGTTTCGATGAGTTATCGTGGCTCCCTTCGATCTGCCTGTTGTTCCAGAGGTGTAACCAATCACAGCCAAATCCTCATCTCGGATCTCTACATTGGGCTGGTCTGGAGAGTTTTTTGTTAGAATTTCATGAAAAGAGATCGTATCTAAGCGGGGTTGATCAGATGTCGCAATCACATTTTTCAGGTTGGAGAGACTGGATTTAACTTCGAGAAAATGTGGGTAAACGTTTTTATCGATTATTATTGTATGAACTCCAGAATTTAGGATGATGTATTCTATCTCTCGTCCTTTGTACATAGGATTGATCGGGACTGATATAGCCCCCAGTTTTAATGTGGCGAAGTGACTTATGATGAACTCTGGGCAGTTGGACAGGTATAAGCCCACTCGTGATCCTTGTTTCACGCCTAACTCCTTTAATCCATTAGCAAAACGGTTTACGGATAGGTTAAGCTCCTGAAAACATATCTTTCTGCCTTGAAATATAATGGCAATTTTTCAGCATAGATACGTGAAGTTTTTTCTAAAATCTGCCCTAAGTTCAAGGAAGATATGCTCCTTCCAATTTGAGTCTGCCCTAAGTGCACAAATATGTTTAGGTAAAAGTAAAAATTTTCTATCTGCAATATTCACTAAAAAGAGAAATATTAAAATAACTATATTCAACTAAACAAGAAAATCTAGAGCGTAAAACTTGGAGAGTTTGGTCATTGCAGATAGTTTTTATCGGTTCAGGAGGACCCGTTATAACTCTTGAGCGAAGTTGCTCGTCCATTCTTGTCGACGAAGATATTCTGATGGATTGTGGTAGTGGGTCATTGAAAAATTTGAAGATAATGGAAGCCGATCTAAAGAAAATTCGGCGAATTTTAATCAGCCACTTTCATGCCGATCACATAAGTGACCTAGTGCCACTGCTTTGGGCAATGCAAATGGAGGGTTATAACAAGTCGCTGGAAATTTGTGGCTTAGAAGGGATTGAGGATCTCACTAAAACTCTCCTTGACTCCATGTACTTTCCTAAAGAAATTACAAATTTAAAACTAATTTTCAAATCTTTATCAGGAACCGAGGAATTTGACGGTATCTCGATCTGTAGAACAGTACATAACCCGCCCAATATAGCCTATAAAATCAGGCGAGAAGGGAAGAGTGTATGTTATACGGGTGATACACAATTTCATGATTCTATTGCACATTTTGCATCAAATTGCGACCTTCTCATTCATGAGGCGCTTTTTTTGGATCATCAAAAAGAACTCGCGCTTTTGACTAATCACTCAACAGCCAGTGAGGCTGGTAAGATAGCTAAAATGGCCAATGTAAAGAAATTAGCATTAACACATATCTTTCCTCTCAATAAAGGAAACGAAAACGAGCTTTTGAGGCAGGCTGGGAAAGAATTTGACGGAGAAATAATCCTTGCAAAGGATCTTTTAACTCTTCAAATTTGAAATTAATCTAACCTCTTAATTTAAAAGCAAATATATGCCGTGCTGTAACTATTCAACGAGACATTTAATAACAAATGTGGCTAGGAGACTAATCTTCAATAATGTTCGCAAAAGTTTGTAATGTGGACCTGAAAAGCGGAATATTATGCCCAAAATGTGAAGAGAAGGTTAGATCTGGAGAGAT
>JBDRNN010000206.1:0-14851 GCA_043811145.1 Candidatus Bathyarchaeota archaeon | reverse complement strand
GACCGTGGATGAGGTTGAGTTGGTGAGGAGAATATTCCTCAAAGATCTTAATATCAAAAATGCCTAGATATGTACTGAAATGCTAAAATTGGAAAGTGTGAAAATAAACCTCAGCACAATGAAGATAACTCTCCAAAAAATCTCAACTAATGATGCAAAATACAAAATCCGTATTATGTCTTTAGAATGGAGTTGAAGAATTCTACGATGTAGATAGATTTTCTGTTTTAAAAACTTGCTTAGCATATAACATTGAGTGGATGATGTTGCTAACTTTTTATGAAAACGATAAAAAACTTAAGTGAGGTAAAACTTTACTCTAAAAGATTTAGGTCAATCCTTATGCAAACCGGAATATCAACTTTATACCTGTCTGGAAAAACCTTCAAAAACCTGGTTAACAAGATTAGTACCTATAGCTCAGAATGCAAATGCTGGGAAATTGTTGATGAGGGATATTTTAAGCTCGATAAAAAAAAGATGGATATACTGAACCAGCTTCGAGAGAAATTTAACCTAGAATACACTGTTCACGCTCCGTTTGTTGACCTGAATATAGGGTCACTGAACCGCTTAATCCGAGGGTTTTCGATTAAAGTCTTAAAAAACTCGATTTTTAAATCTAATTTGCTTAATGCGAAGGTATGGGTGTTTCATCCCGGATTTTATGGCGCTTTAAGCAGAATTCAACCCGATAAAGCCTTCAAAATGAATCTTAAGTCAGTTTCAGAGTTGGTTGAGTATGCAGAAAAGTTAGGGATACAAACAGGCTTAGAGAATATGCCTGCCAACATTGCTGCAATATTAGCAAGAGCTGAGGATTTCGATAAGTTTTCCCAGGCAGTTGAGTTTGATGTTAAGTTGACATTAGACACAGGCCATGCTCATACCTTCGGTCAACTCGAAATATTCCTAGAGAGATTCAAAAACAAGATAGTTCATGTTCACATCCATGATAATGATGGAAGTTTTGATGCCCACAAGGACATTGGAGACGGAACAATTTATTGGTCAAAAACCATTGAATACATCCACAAAACGGGCTATAAGAACATACTTATGGTAGAGTCAACAAATGACCCCTTCAACACCATTAGAAAATTAAGAGAAACAATAGACAAGATGAAATAACTATAATTCAATCTTCATAAAATCTTCAGCCACATAGACCCTTTTAAAGACTTTTTTAGCTTGGCGCAGAAGGATGGAGGAATCTTTATATCTTGCGCTTATATGAGTTAAAACAAGTTTCTTAACCTCCGCATTTTTTGCTACTGTCGCTGCCTGTTTAGGAGTACTATGTAAGTCTGATTCGGCTCTATCTGCTAAGTCATTATCAAAAGTACAGTCGTGAATTAACAGGTCAACGCTTCTTGCCAGACGAGCGACACCATCGCAGGGTCTCGTATCTCCGGAGTATACTATCTTGACCCCAGGCCTAGACGGATCCGCCACTTCGCGGGGCTCAATAATTTTGTCTCCTGCAAGTTTCACGGATTTCCCATGCTGTAACCTATGCCATAATGGTCCCTTGGGTATACCTAGTTTTAGAGCCTTATCAGGGTGGAATTTCCCCGGTTTTTTATTCTCCACAAAGGCGTAAGCCAATGTTGGAACAGAGTGTTCTACCCACTTTGCTATCACTCTGAAACTGTTTTCTTTGCAAACAATCCCAGCTCCCACATCAAAAACTTCAACAGGAAACCTTAAACCGAATCTCAAATGTTTCTTGATCATCAATATAAAGTCACTGACCCCTTTTGGTCCGTAAATTTCAAGTTTCTCTCTTCTATCGAGCAGAGACATGGTTTGCAAAATTCCTGGAACTCCAAGCAGATGATCTCCATGAATGTGAGTAATGAAAATCTTCATTTTTTTGCTAAAACCAACTTTCATTCTCATCATCTGTCTTTGAGTACCTTCACCACAATCGAAAAGGATTATTTGCCCCTCATAACGTAGAGCCGTACAAGGTAGCCCTCTGCCCACAGATGGAAGACCTCCTCCGGTCCCAAGAAATATAACTTGCAAACTTTCTTACACCTCCGTAAGTACTGCGATTTCCCTAGTCAAGCTTCGGTGAACATAAACAAAATGTTTCTCCAAAACTTTAAAACCGTACTTTTCTCCAATCTCGCAAACATCAATACTTCTAGGGGAGGCAATACATACATTAGCTGTGGGAGATGGAAGGTTACTGGCCTGAGATAAAGAGTCCCTAATTATGCTGAAAGTCGATAACCCTTTTGTAGTGGCCGACCTTCCATATGGGGGGTCAGTAACCATAACATCCATCCTGTTAAACGGGAGATTTAATGCATCAGAAACCATAAGATGGTATTTTCTGAGGTTATAATGGTTAAGGTTTAATCTTGAGCCTTTAATCATCTTCTTCATCAGGTCACAACCAACTGTCTCGAAACCCATCAGTTCGGCTTCAATCAGGATTGTACCTGTGCCACAAAAGGGGTCGAAAACTACTTTTCCTTCCTTAGCCCTGGAAAGATTAACCATGCATCTCGCTAATTTAGGTTGAAGAGAGGATGGATGAAAGAAGGGTTTTCGTCTGGGTGTCCTGAAGTGGAATTGTTTTGGAGGAGGACCTGCTAATTTCAAGCCAAAAGTGAAGGTGCCATCGGTTAAAACTCCCAGAAAAAGCCTTCTTGGTTTCTCCATGTCGACTCTAACAGTCCTAAGCTCCTTGAAAATAACTCCTCCTAACTTACGCTCAACTTCTGAAGCGCCCAAATGTTTAGAGCTCGCCCCTATCCTCTTCACACGCACAAGAAAGGTTTCGCCCGGTTTTATAAACCGCTCAAAATTGGTCTCCCTAGCGTGCTTTAGAATCTCTTCAAGACCGTCATCACAAGAAAAAATATTTGTACAACATTCACGGGTGTAAGCAGGCCTCCTTGCCCCAATCATTTCTATCGCAAGGTTGGTAGTGTTAATATTTAGAAGTTGAGTTTTCTCGTCTAAAATTTTATAGGAGAAACCTCGCGAATCAAGTATAGCTCTTACCTCTGCCTTAGGCAAGGTTAGATGTTCTCCAGAGAGTATTAGGAAAAAATCAGCCAATTAACTTCATTTCCTAAGCTCAAGGAATTATTTTAACTTAACAGCCTCAGCAATTACGGGAGCAACAGTGACCACATTAATTTTGTTAGGGATGGTGTCTGTGCCAATAACAGCATCAGCCCCATTCCCAATAATTTTTTCATAAGCATTCCCGGCGAGCAGAGGATGTACACAAGCAGAGAAAACTCTCTTGGCACCCATCTCCTTAAGCATTCTTACGGCCATGGCTGTGGTTTTTCCACTGCTTATAATATCATCTATAACAATTACATTTTTCCCTTTAATGTCAAATTCAGATTCACAGGTCATTTTTATTTCCCCTGAAACTCGGTCCCTCTCTTTTACGAACCACCCATACCCTCCTTGGAGGGTTTCATCTATTTGCGTGGCCATCTTTACAGCCTTTTTGTCTGGTGCGAAACTTACCGCACCATTCAAGTTTTCCTTTAAAAAATAATCAATGAAGGCGGGCATTGCGGATAGATTCTCAGCCTGAATTTTTACACCATCAAAAACTTTGGGTTCATGAATGTCTATTGTGAGGAGGCGGCTAGCTCCGCATCGGCCAATGAGGTTTATTAGGGTTTGAATGCTTACCGCCTCAAAGGGCCGGAAGACTTTATCTTGCCGAGAATATGCCATGTAGGGAACTACAACTGTAACAGTTTTAGCTCCCAAATTCAAAGCTGTCTCGGTTAGAAGGATTAGTTGCATGATATGAGTATCTTGAGGATGATAAGTTGACTGAATTAGTATAAGATCTTCTCCTTTTACTTCACCCATGAATCGTATGTACGTCTCTCCGTCAGGAAAAAATTTAGCTTCAACATCTATTCGGTTCACTCCAAGAATTTCTGCAACTTTCAGTCCGAGCTCTTTGGAAGCGGGACCTGGAACAACGATCAAACACATAACCCCCAAAATAGAATCAGGTTAACATTTATTTCACTTTATCCGAATTTATCTTGCACTAGACCATAAAGTTCTGTAGATCAGGAGATATTTCATAGTGAGAAATCTAAGATCAGACGCGATCCGTGTTCTATATGACGAAAGATGCAAAAAGAGCCTGTTTAGATATTTTGAAGTTTTCCAGGGGAATAAGAGTGCTAAGTTTAAAATAGCCAAGAAAATTTCAGCAGATTTTAACAAAAGAGACAAGATTGAAAGATTATGGAGTTTACACGAGAAACTAACTGAAGAATATTATAGCCTAGAAAAGAAGCTGGACAGACGTAAAGTGAAGCTAGATGGAATGGTTTCACCTGAAAAAACATATCTTGACTTGAAGGGGGAGATAGCTGAACGAATCCTAAGTAGCTGTCAACTATGTGAGAGGAGGGATAAACCGGACAGGTTGAAAGGTGAGTTGGGATTTTGTCAATGTGGAAGCGATGAGATAGTTGTATCTACCTTCTTTGAACACATGGGAGAAGAGGCTGAGCTGGTGCCATCTGGCACCATTTTTACATGCGGATGCACCCTTCAATGTCTCCACTGTCAAAACTGGACTATATCTCAGCATTATGAGACTGGAAAAAAATATTCCTCTGAGTCATTGGCAAAAGTTGTTGAAAGGCTTAGAGAAGGTGGATGTCGTAATGCGAATTTGGTTGGAGGTGACCCTACTCCTTGGCTAAAACACTGGGTTGATGTATTTAGATCTGTGGATGTTAACGTTCCCGTCATATGGAATAGTAACGCTTATTATAGCGAAGAAGCAGCTAGGCTTTTGATGGGGTTTGTTGATGTTTACCTCTTAGACTATAAATATGGCAAGAATGAATGTGCAACCAGAATATCTCGAGCCCCTAACTATGTTAGAGTATGTCAACGAAACCTTTTATACGCGAAAAAATATGGTGAAATAATCATAAGGATTCTTCTTCTGCCTAGCCATATTGATTGTTGCGCGAAGTCTATTTTGAATTGGATTGCAGATAACTTGGGGTTGAATGTGAGAGTGAACATCATGGATCAATACAGGCCCGAATGGAGAGCTTACGATGTACCCGAACTCCGTCGTCATTTGACAATTAGTGAATACAAAACAGTTGTCAATCATGCTAAAGACTTAGGTTTGGGAAACCTAGCATGAGAAATATAAAAAACCATCTATTGTAGTGATATTATAGAGGATGATAAGATGCTGATTTTACCCATTGATTCTGGAAGGTATTGCACCCCAGAGATGGCTGGGGTCTTTGATGAAGAAAGTAGACTTCAGAAGATGCTTGATGCGGAGGCAGCGTTGGCTTGGGCTTTGGCTAAAGTTGGAATTATTCCCAGGAAGGATGCGGAGACTATTAGCAGAAAGGCTTCTACAAAATATGTCAAACTTAGTCGCATGAAAGAAATCGAAGATAGGATTCAGCATGATATTATGGCTATGGTAGAGGCTTTGGCTGAGGTTTGTGGGGAAAGCGGAGGATATGTTCATTTAGGTGCCACAAGCAACGATATCAATGACACTGCAACAGCTCTTCAATTTAAAGATGCTTTCTCTGTAATAATTCCAAAACTTGTAAATCTTGAAAGAACCCTGATGGATAAGACTGAAAAATATAAGAAAACCCTTATGATTGGCAGAACTCATGGCCAGCATGCCCTACCAATCACTCTAGGCTTGAAATTCGCTGTGTGGATGATGGAAATTTCACGACACATCGAGAGGCTTATGCAATGCAGAGAGAGGACACTAGTTGGAAAATTCACTGGTGCGGTAGGAACCCAAGCAGGAATGGGTAAGAAAGGAGTAATCGTGCAGAAGCTAGTAATGAAGAAACTTGGGCTCAAGCCTGTAGAGGTTTCAACACAGATAGTCCAAAGGGATCGTTACGCTGAGCTCATATGTTGCCTTGCATTGATAGCCTCAACTCTGGATAAATTTTCCACAGAAATTCGAGAACTACAGAGACCTGAAATTGGAGAACTATCTGAACCATTCGACATGAAAAAACAAGTGGGCAGCTCGACCATGCCTCACAAGATGAATCCAATTAAATCTGAGAGAATATGCGGTTTGGCTAAATTTATGCGAGGTTTAGTAATTCCCGCCCTTGAAAATGTTCCGAACTGGCAAGAAAGAGATCTAACTCACTCTTCCTGTGAAAGAATCATTATTCCAAGTGGCTTCATTCTTTTAGACTATATGTTGAATCTTATGAATAAAATTCTGCCACAACTAAATGTAGACGAGAGAAGAATGATTGAAAATATGAAAATTACTCAAGGGAGATTCATGTCAGAATCTGTGATGTTAAAGTTAACAAAAAAGGGAGTAAGCCGACAGGAAGCGCATCAGATTGTGCGAAGATTGTCTATAAAAAGCTTAGTTGAGAAGAGAGAATTTAAGGAAATTTTGACTGAAGATAATACTTTGCGAAGATATCTTAGTAGAAAAGAAATTAATGAGACACTAGACCCAAAAAACTATCTCGGAACAACATTAGAGCAAATTGAAACAGCCACAAGCTCAATAAAGGAGCGTTTACATATAAAAATTGATTAGGGAGATTTACTGCAGAAGTAAGTAATTACTTCCTTAATCAACTCATAACTAAAATATGCAATCTTTTGTGGAGATTTATTTTGGTAACAGCTTTTATGCTGATAAACGTGAAATCAGGTACAGATGAGATAGTGGTAGAAAGGTTGAAGGACTATAGAGAAGTTAAGGAGGTCTATGAAATTTACGGAGCTTACGATATTCTAGTGAAAATTGAGGAAGATGATAATAAAAAAATTAAAGAAGTCGAGTCAAAGTTTATGCGTCTTAGAGATATTAAGACAATCGATACTATACGAGTTCTAAAAAAATGAAATAAAGATTCATTCCAGAATAGAATCTTGATTATTTTAACGGCACATACATGGAGCTTCTACTAGCCCCGATTCCAGGGTTCCCATGCATAACTTTTTTGTTGGTTATAGCGAACTCGCCTAATACATGACCTATCATCTGTGGGCTTATAGTAACACTGATGAACTCTTTCCCATCATGAACTGAAAGAGTAACGCCCACCATTTCAGGTAAGATAAGCATACTTCTACAGTGAGTTTTCAGTAGGGTTTCAGAAGTTTTAACTCCTTTTCTCCTCATCCGAATAGCCTCTAACAACTTCCGATGCTTGGGGGATAGGCCTCTAGTAAGTTTTCGTCTATGCTTAGATGGAAGAAGTTTAATGAACTCGTCCATCGAAAATTGCTGTAATTGGCTTAGGGTAGACCCCCTGTAAAGGAACTCCTTCGGCATAACTTTTATCCCTTGTTCAATATCTTCTATCCGAGCTGTTTTATAAGTTTACTTAAATTTCATTAAATATATTTTAGAGTTTATTATTGAGTGACCCTTACTTTCTTAGCCCTACCACTTTGTCTTGCGGCGATCAACCCAACCTTTCTCCCAGGTGGCGTCCCTCGGGCTACAGTTGATGATTTACCCAAATGCTTGTGTCTACCTCCACCGTGAGGATGAAGTGCGCTTATCATAGATACTCCTTTAGTCGTGGGATATGTATGGCCCTTAGCCTTCATTAGATGAAATTTTTCCCCTGCCTTCATAAAAGGCTTAGAGGTTCTGCCACCGCTAGCCACGACTCCAACGGTAGCTCGACATCTTCCATTAAATTGAGCCTTCTTACCAGAGGGAAGCTTAAGTACTGTGCCAGAGGGCATATGCGCAATGATCGTAGCATAAGCTCCAGAAGACCTAACAATCTTACCTCCATCACCCGGATTACGTTCAATATTGTATACCAACGTACCTTCAGACATTTCAGATAGTGGCGCCGTATTTCCAGCATTCCTAGTTGCTGTACTCCCAATCTGAAGTTCTTGACCTACACTGATGCCTTCAGGAGCTATGTTGAAGAAACGTCTACCATCGTGACAACGTATGCGAGCTAGGGGGGCTCCTCTACCGGGGTCATGAACCAATGCTTCAACAACACCTGTTACAAGTCCAGCTTCAGATTCAGGTGTAACCGGATATTTTGCGGGAGCAACTCTCTTATGAGTGGCAGCTCGGAAGTTTGAGCCGCCTCTTCCTCTTCTCTGGACTCTAATTCTTTTACCCATCTACACCCACTTTCCTACAATATTCCTAGCTTGATGGCTGTATCTGCGGCATGATTTTCTGGCGAAAGTTTTACAAAAGCTTTTTTTTCGCCTTGGGTGGTAATAAGAAGATTGACTTTATCAACTGTAACCTCATAAAGCTTCTCAACAGCTTTTTTCACAGCGATCTTTGAAGAATGTCGGTTAACCATGAAAACCAGTTTATTTTCTGATTCAATTAAGGCAATAGCATTCTCGGTAATTACCGGATACAGAATAGTTGTCAAGGGGTCTAATTTAACCATATAATTTCCTCTCAACTAAATAGATTCGCATCGTGGAGCCGCTTAACTGCAGCTTCACTCCATAAGGTAAGACGTCCAGGATGAGTTCCTGGCGCCAACATTTCAGCATTTAACCTTTTAACAAAAACAACATCCACACCAGGAATATTTGAAGCAGCGTTTCGGATTCCGTTATCTTTATCGACGACTATGAGGGGTCCTTTAGGCTGTTTGCGCTTTCTCCCTCTCATTTTTCCTTTTCCAGAGCGAATTCTACTTCCATTTTTAACCCTTTTTAGGTCATCCTCTAACCCCAAGGTGAATAGGACATTTCTTATATCTCTTGCAGTTCTGACATTCTCCAACTCATCCTCAAGAATTATAGGGATAGGTCTATCTTCTGGGACTTTATGACCTCGCTTCAAAACTATATTTTTGTCGGCTGTAGCGGCGATAGCAGATCTAATTGCTGATCTTCTCTCTTTTTTATTGATCTTTTTTAATAATGTTTTAGCTACTTTAGGAGGATGAGCTAATCTTCCGCCAACGGTTCCTGGGGCAAATGCTCCTTGACCGCTTCTGGTACTACCTCGACCTTTAACTCGAGGAATTCTTGCCGTACCAAGTCCTACACCCATGGATTTTGCCGAAGTTTTCTTTCCAGCTGCGGGGTCTCTGCCCTTAGGTTGAAGCCGGGTTGATTGGACTGCTACAACCGCTTTTCTGATTAAGTCTAGCCTAACGGGTGTACTGAATATTTTCGGAATTTTGATTTCCTTTATAACCTCTCCATTTAAGGTGTAAATGGGAGTTGCCCCCGGTTCGTTTGTTTTTTGCATTGATTGTCACCAAATCTCAAGAAGCTTTAATCGATGAAAAAGTAATTTTGGGTAACATCGTTTTCTCTGGACCTCTTACGGCATAACGCAATCTAATCAAGCGTTTAATTGGACCCGGAATACTTCCTTTCATAATCAGATAAGGCCCTTTTATAACCCCGTATTTAGAGAAGCCTCCTTTTGGTGTAACTTCATCGCCATTTGAGCCGACTTTTAGAATTTTTTTATTATATTCAACTCTTTGAGCAAAGCCGAGTTGTCCAGCCCGAGGAACGGAGGACATTACCAACGAAGGGTTCCAAGGACCTATACATCCTACACCCCTTACGGTTTTTCTAGATTTATTTTGGAGGATGCGGACACCGAATCGTTTTACAGGTCCAGCGAAACCCTTACCCTTAGTTATTGAAATAACGTCAACATACTGTCCTTCCTTTAAGATATCTGAAACAATTACCTCTTTGCCTAAGATGCCCTTGGCATAATCAAACTGCTCCTTAACAACCTTCCCACCTATCGCTAACTCCATTATTTCAGGTTTCTTTTTAGGAATCCCCGCTTTCCGTGGATTCATAGACACAACTACTTTCAGGTTAGTTATCCTGTCAAGATTTTCTTCTATCCTAGTCAATGATTTCTCAACGTTTATTTTCGGAGGAAGCTTTATGGCTCTGCTAAGGTCTTTAGGGAAATTTGAAGCCCAAACTTCAGTGAGAACTTTAGATCCATTGACTGTGGACACGTATGCTCTTATGGCGCATATAAAAAGAGGTGGAGTTTCCACTATTGTGGCTGAAGAAAAAACTTCTTTACCATGATTTGGAGAGGTTGGATTATCGTCTATGAAAAAGACGTGCGACATGCCGGCCTTATAACCTGCAAAGCCTAGGAGAGTTGTCTCAGGAACCTCTGGCCAGTAATGAACCTTACCTACTAAACTTCCAGCCCTTCCTCTAGGTCTGAAGGCTAATGAACCTCTCCTTGGTGCATGCTTCTTTCTATGCCCCATTCAATGTCACACCTAATACTAATAATTACAGGTGAGGCATTTAATGTCTTGACTCGCCTATTAAACTTTATTTCCAAAATTTTTAATCTGAGATTTATTGATATCAATCGGTAAGGTATTAGTCTTTAAAAGTTCAAAATAGCTAAACTAGATAAAACAGCCTCTTCAGTCCTTATAGTTTCAGTTCCTTGTTCTTCTACAACGTTAACAATGTGCTGGAATACATTTTCCAGCCTGAGCTTTCTTTGAGATAGAATTTCACGTAGACCCATAGTTGGGGAACCGAAGGCTATGAGAATCTTACCCGCCTTGGCCCAATCAGCCTTTAAACTTTCAATCACGTTACCTACTGATTTACCGTATTTGGAAGTCGCTATAGCCAGATCAAATTTCCTTTTCAAGATTATTTCATCCAGAGGTTGCTCTGATGTTGAAACTCTATACCCCCAATATAGATTGATCTCCTTAAGGGATGCTAAAGCAACCTCCACCCGTTCATTTACTTTCAGAATTTTCACGTTTAGTTTCTTGTTCAAGGAGAGGGGAGTATGTACTATCGCAGGTTTTTCTACACCTATGTCGACAAGGGATGAACCTTTGCTTAAACCTATGACTATACCTTCCCTAAATTCGCCCACCCTTAAATCCTTCGAATTTTTTGCCAATGGGTGGTTGGGCGTACGAAGCGGTTGCAAAATTCCAGCATATTCTAATTCAGGAGTAATCTTAAAAATTCTCTTCTTTAGATATTGAGGAGTGACCATATAGGATAAAATCGTTTTAACAAGGTTTAAATCACGTTGTTGATCCGTCACTAGGTCAGAGTACACTATTATCTCTTCAACCCTAAATATCGCTGACGCCCTTCCAATAAGCCCCATTTTTAGAGTTTTTTCCCTTAGATGCGGCGTGTCCATTACTATAGACGCGGGGATAGCTATTGCAATGGCTTTGGTTCTTCGACTAGGTATATGCATCTTGATTCTGGATATTTAGATGAAGCTTATCAATATAATTCTCTTTAGTACTAAACAGTCATTAATGAGGGAGTTAATTAATGGACAAACTGGACGATCTGAAATTAATATCGACCATCGACAGAAAAGGGATGCTGCATGTTTTGGATAAAGTTCCAGAGATTTGCTTTGACGCTTTGAAAATAGGGAAAAAAATTGAAGTTGCAGGAATAAACGAAGAGATAACTCGAATTTTATTCGTAGGTATGGGCGGTTCTTCTATCGGGGCGAGTTTATTTAAAGATTGGGCGATCAACAAAGCTACTTTACCAATGGATGTTTGCAGAGACTATATCCTACCCGAATATGTGGACAAGCACACATTGGTTTTCTTGGTAAGCTACTCAGGAGATACAGAAGAGACATTAAATGCACTATTACAATCCCTAAAGAGACAATGTCCCATTATAGGGTTAAGCTCTGGGGGACTACTGGAGAAGCTCTGCCTAAAAAAGAAAGTTACACATATTAAGATCCCAGAAGGATTCCAACCTAGAGCAGCCTTACCCTACTTATTCATATCTATATCCAAAACTTTAGAGAAATTAGGTATCGTAGAGGGAGTAGATGATGAGGCGGATGAGGCAATAGAAACTCTTCGACGGATACAGGAAAAAATCAAAGTCTCCATCCAGTCTGACAAGAATGATGCAAAAAGAATCGCCCTTAATATCATAGGGACTATTCCGGTGATTTATGGTTATAGAGAATTCACCAACGTCGCATATAGACTCAAAACCCAACTAAACGAGAATAGCAAAATATTAAGCAAATTTGAAACCTTTCCAGAGCTAGACCACAACGAGGTTGTAGGGTGGAGTGGGACCCCCACTCATTTGACAAATCTAATTTCAGTTATCCTAATTCGCGATACCAATGAACCTGAAGAAATAAAAACGAGAATTGAGATCACTAAAAAAATTATTTCCGAGAAAACCAATCGAATCTTTGAGATTTATGCTGAAGGTGAAACGAAAATGGCGAGAATGTTATCAACAATCTATTATGGCGATTTCATAAGTTTCTATCTAGCGATTTTAAACGGAGTTGATCCTACTCCTGTTGATATAATAAAAAGGATGAAACAAGAAATTGAGGAAAAAACGGGGTTATTACAGAAGATTAAAAGGCAGTCTGAACTTTAAAATAATTAGCTAAATATCCGAATACGGTCTGTACTCTCAGCAACATGATTAGCTTTTAGCTAGACTATACTTCTTCGAAAGAGAAACGTTGCTAGCCCACCAACAAAGATCGTGAAGATTCCTACCACCGCTAAACCATTGAATATTACGAGCCAATCCCAACCGGTTATCATAAGCGCCCTCATTGGATCAATTGCATAGGTTACAGGGTTGTATGCAACTATAGCCCTCAGCCAACTAGGCATGAATTCGGCGGGAAATAATGCGCTACTCAAAAAGATGAGGGGCATAGTCAGGAAGTTGGATATCGCGAAGAATGTTTCGTGCGCCTTAACCATGGCTCCTATCGTAAGCGATATTCCTGCGAAGGCTAGACAGAGAAGCATGGCGATTAATATAAGTGCCACAGCACCAAAGACACCAGCGGCCATGGGGGCTCCCAGAATTAAGGCTACGCCGAGTATAATCGATGCTTGAAAACTAGACCTTACGGCGGAGGATGACATTTTTCCGAAGGCTATAGAAGATCGGGAAATAGGTGTTGTCAACATTTTATTCATGAAACCAAAGCGTTTGTCCCACAGTACTGACATACCTCCATAAATACCCACAAAAAGTACAGTCATAGCGATTATTCCTGCGGCCATCCAGTCTATGTAACTGCCAGCTGGAAATCCAGGTATGTACGTCACACGCTGGAACATGTTACCCATTAAGACTAACCAAATGACTGGTTGTAAAAGAATAGAAACCATGCCAACCCTAGAGCGTACAAAGTGCAGTAGCTCCCTCCAGCAGACGTGCCAACTGTCAGCGAAAAAACTCAACGCAAACCGCCTTTTAAACGCATCATTCTAACCCTATCACTTAGAGCAGACTCTCGGCTACCTATCTCCTCTCTTAATGCTCTTCCAGTATGCTCCAAGAAAACATCGTCTAGTGAGGGCCGTTTGAGGGATATAGCTTCTATCAAAGCACCAGATCTCTCGATTACTTTGAATATTTGAGGTATCGTGGTGTCGCCATTCTGAGCGATTATGTTATATGTATCTGCGGTTGGGACTACTGACTTTACTGTAGGCAATTTTTTTATAAGGTTGATAATAGACTCAGCTGGATCTTCTGACTTGAATTTAAGTGTGATAACATCTCCTCCAAGGCTGTTCTTTAGGTTTTCAGTACTGTCAACCACTCTAATCTGGCCTTCATCGATTATGGCCACGCGGTCGCATAGCTCATCAGCCTCGTCCATGTAGTGAGTGGTTAGGAAGATAGTCATCCCGGCTTCGTTTAACGTACTAATATATTCCCAAATCTTGTGCCTGGTTTGTATGTCCAAACCTAGCGTAGGTTCATCTAAAAAGAGAATTCGCGGTCTATGTATTAATCCCTCAGCTATGTCAAGTCTCTTTCTCATACCGCCTGAATATTTGTAAACCAAGTCGTCGGCCCGCTCAGATAGATTCACCATGTCCAGAACTTCTTTAACACGTTGCTTGAGTAAGCTACCAGGCATATGGTAGAAGCGACCTTGCAACATTATGTTTTCGCGTCCAGTAAGTTGATCATCAACAGCGACATCTTGCGAGACATATCCGATGCAATTGCGCACCTCAGTAGATCTTTTGACAACGTCGTAGCCGCATACAGATGCTCGTCCTTCGGTTGGTTTAGATAATGTTATCAGTACCATTATTGTGCTAGTCTTGCCAGCACCGTTTGGACCGAGAAAACCGAAGATTTCGCCTTCCTCAACATCGAAGCTAACATTATCGATAGCCTTAAGGTTGCCTGAATATACTTTTGTAAGCCCTTCAACGTGAATTATAGAGTTGCTCATCCTAACCAAGTTGCATCTTTTTCGATGATAGATTAATTCCAGCGCTCTTAAACTCTTTCTCTTAATTCAAAAGCAAGACAGATAGAAAGGCGAATTTAAGCAAACAATTTGCTATGGACTTCAGTTCGAGATCATAGGTGAAATTTACTTTTCTTTCTTCTTTTGAAGGAGCTGGTTTAAGCCATTTATCATGGCTTCAACGCTTACCATGACGATATCGGGTCCAGCTGACCTAGCTGAGACTATGTTACCCTCTTTATCCTCTACCTTAATGATTACTTCAGCAATTGCGTTAGCACCACCGGTTAGTGCTTCGATTCGGAACTCCCTAAGTCGCACATTTTCCATCGAGTCAACGATCTTACTAATTGCCCTTAAAGCAGCATCAACTGGTCCGATACCGGTTTCAGAAACCACGTACTCTTTCTTGTTTAGAAATAGCTTTACTGAGGCTGTCGGAATGACGCTGCTACCCGTGACGACCACCAAGTCTTTTAAACCAACAATCTCATGTTTTTTCTCTATCTTTCCACAAACCATGCTGGCTATAGATAGGAGGTCGGTAGTTGTTACTAATTTGCC
>JBDRNN010000205.1:0-2322 GCA_043811145.1 Candidatus Bathyarchaeota archaeon | reverse complement strand
AACGAGAGAACCTTGAGAAGAAAAAAGACGATAAGGCTGTAAAGAAGTCTTTAGACCCTTTATCTAAGGAGCAGTTAGTCGAGAGCGTAGCGGCCTACGAACAGGTTCAACGAGAGGTTTATCTTGATCTATTGCCAATTGAAGGCGAAGAACTCTCTCAAGAAGATAAAAAAAAGAAACGGCAAGAAGAACTAGAAAAATGGAAGGTTTCTAGAAGAGAAGAGTTGGGAAAGATCCCCATAGAAGAATTAAAAGATCGTCTTCTAGAAATTACCAAAGAATCATCTGCAACCATAGAGGCAGGTAGGTTTTATGACTATGCCTGCCTCTCTTTTATGTGTCGGGAAGTAAAAAATAATCATAAAAAGATTTTTTCTTTAGCTGAAGATGTAGAAAAAATTCAAGATCGTAGGGTTTTAGATTGGCTGTTAAAGGAGTTGGCTGAATTTCGTAAGTTTGAAACATCAAAAGATATTAGGGAGGCAGCAGAAAGTCACCCTTTTGTTTTGAATGGGGTCTCGCCAAAAGACTCCATCGACTCCCAGCCTTCAACGAAATAGAGATATATGATTTACCCTACGACTTTGTTTCAGTTATTGCATATAGGGTACATTTAGATTTTGCTGAAGAAGAAATAGCGTTTTTGAGTGAAGTAAGTAAGCCGCCTGAATATGTGATTCATACGCCTGACCTTTTTAATGTTTGGCATGAATGGGCGGCAAGATATAAGGCTCCTAAAGAAAATACTGGTATGATAAAACCGTTAGGCGAAAAAGTGGGTCCATATTGGATGCATTATGAATTTGATGGACTTGAGGATTTTTACAAGTATTATTTGGAGTTGTTGAGGGAAGAGTGAAATGGAAGACATCCTTTTAAAAATTGGTGTAGACACAGCTCAGCTTCGGAAAATTTCAGGGATAGTCCAAAAAGAATTGGCTATACCTATATCTAAAGCTCCTCTGGAAACACAAAAACGCACTGAAAGCATGGTTAAAAGTACAGAGAACTTAACTAAAACTACAAAAACTTTGAGTACGGCACAATCTGAAGTTGCTAAGTCAAGTATTCAAGCAGCTGATGCCCTGCAAAAAGGAGGCGTAACAAGTAAAGTCTCTGCTTCACAGATGGCCAAATATCAGGAAACATTGTCTCGCGTAGATAGAGAAGAAAAAGAACTCGGTAAAACTACTCTTCCAATGGTTACATCCCGATACCGCACTTTATCTGCCATGAAGGACAAAGGTATAACACTTACTAAAAAAGAAGAAGAGTCTTTAAAACAATCTACTGCACAATTAAGTAAGGTTACTAAGGGTATAAATGAGGTTGGGAAGTCTCATCAAAAAGGTTTTGCGTCGTTGATTAAGTGGGGGCTGGGCTGGAGTACGGTCTATGGTTTAATAAGGCTTGTAAAGTCCGCTATTTTTGATGTCATAAAATCTTATATGCAATTAGATGATACCATGGCTCGAGTATCAACAGTAACTAGAACTACTGGCATAGAACATGAAACGATAATGAACAACATGCGTCGCGCCGTTTTAATGTATACAGCAACTTCGCGAGCAGAACTTACTGATGTAGCAAAAACAATGTATTATCTTGGAAGTGCTGGGTTAACTGTTGAGCAGCAAATGGGTGGCTTTAAACATATTATGGATTTAACGATTGGCACGGTAGGAAAAGCTGACGAAGCAGCGAAGCTTGTCGCGGGCGCTTTTAATGTTTTTGGAAGAAGTATTGAAAATGTAAGTACAGACGCTGAGCGATTTAAAAAGATAGCTGATATTCTTGCATATACTTACAGAAATCAACAAGTAGAGTTGAGCGATGTAGCATCCGCTTTTACTTTAGTTGGTTCAGCTGCAGGATTACTGGATATTGATTTTTCAGTATTAGTGGGTACAATTGGATTTCTTAATACGGGAATGTTGAAAGGTACTCGTGCGGGAACTTGTTATGATAAAGAAACTGAAGTTTTAACTAAAGATGGTTTTAAAAATTGGAAAGATGTAACAATGGATGATATCTTTGCTACCCTTAATCCAAAAACTCATCAATTAGAATATCAAAAACCCAAAAGAATAATTCGAGAACATTATGAAGGTAAAATGTATTGTGCGATTAATAAGCACCTAGATTTAAAGGTGACCCCAAATCACTGGATTTATTCAAGACCCGGAGATAAATGGGAAAACACGAAATACGAAATGTTACAAGCTAAAGATATGTTTAGCGAAAGAGGATCTTACAGAGGAAAAAGATGGAAAGGAAAAAGAAGAACTTATTTACGGGGAGCAATATGGAAAGGCAAAGAGC
>JBDRNN010000204.1:0-8497 GCA_043811145.1 Candidatus Bathyarchaeota archaeon | reverse complement strand
ATTTATGATAGATTAAACATTCGACCTTTTCTGAGTGGGAGAATTAAAAAGGTATTGTCAGCAGGTCAGATTAGAAGTATCAAGCATCATGATTTCGATGAAACTTTCCAGAAACTTGAAAGCCTCTGCAAAAAACTGCAGATTTGTTGCGAGCCCGCCTTCTAGGAGACCCACCACTATTACTTCTGCTTGCCCTTAACCTGTTTTTCTGAGTTGCCAGCGATTGCTTGAAGGCTATCTGCTATCTTAGATATTTGTTCCTCTAACGCCTTGTTCGGAACCATGAACCTTCTCGGGTAGGGTATCTCGATTCCGTTGGCATCGAATTCGTTCTTTATCTGGAACAGTAGCTCACGTGACATTCTCCAAGCAGTTGGCTGGTCTTTTGTCCTTGAAAGCAACCTTAAGTTTATCCCTGAATCTGCAAACTCCAATACCACAGCGTTTGGAAGATCTCCAATGGGTAAACACTCTGGATGTTTCTTGGCCAAATCAACCATAATTTTCAGAGCTTTTCCAATATCTGACTCATAGCTTACTTGTACAGGTATGGGTACAAGCATAGTTTTGTCGCCGATACTATAGTTTACTATAACTTCAGACTGAAATAGTGAGTTTGGAACCTGTAGACGTCGGTTATCCCATGTGCGAAGTGTTGTATACATAAGTTTGATGTCTTCTACGAAACAAAAATCATTCTTGAACATGACAGCCTCGCCTATCCTAAATGGCTGTGAGGTGGATATCAATAAACCAGATACCAGATTTGATAAGCTTGACTGGGCTGCAAGACCAAGAACTATAGATGCAAAGCCAGCTGCAATAAATAAAGATGCAACAGCACCACCAACTGCTGGAAAAACAGTGAAGGTCACAGCTGCAACTCCAATAATTGCTACTGTCCCAAGTGTCAATCTTCTCAAGAAAGTAACGGTTGTGAGTAATTTGGGCTCATCCATAACGATCCTGTTAATGTATTTAGCGAAAACGATATTCAGAATGAAGAGTATCACAAGGATTACAATTAAACCTACAAGGAAAAGTAAAGCGGATGAAACAGGAGCTGATCCCATGGCTGGTGTTACAGGCGAAAGTAAAAACAAATAGATGACTACAACGATTCCGACAATATATATGAAATAAGAAATAACTCGATTGAGAGATTTTATTGATTTCGCAGTTTCTGGTCTCTGTTTTATAATTTTTTCGCTGCGTATCGTTAAGTAATTGCTAGAAAGCGTAACTATAAATCTTATAATTAGTATGGCAGTTAGAATTTGCGCTGTAACTATAAAATAGTTTGTTTCCATCCAGTATGGAAGAAAATCTGGAATTGTTGTGTTCCAATAGCCGAATGCAGTTATTATACCTACCACTATTATTAGGAGGGATATTGGTCCTTTAACTGTCGAGATAAGATACTTCTGAATTCGTGTCTTTTTCTCAAACAGTCTGGTCACATATTTTTTTGTTATTGAGAGCAATCCCAAAGCTATCAGAATTGAAACTACGATTATTCCTGCTCCGACGATCACGTCTTGATATGGTATAAAACTCATTTTCCAAATACCCTAATATAACAAATAGAAATCAGCAGCGCACCTATTTTAGTACTTTCATATGCAAAGACCTGGATTAAAGCATATTTTGTTTTCTAGAGTGGTTTATAATGTGGATAAGTTTCAATAAACACAAATCAAGATAGGCAGACCTTAAGATGTGGACTATAACAAATACGTTACTCTGAAACTTTCAGGTTTGGACTCAAAACTCTCAATTTCAATCGGAATATTACTGATTCTTTTTAGTTCGTAGATGAAGTCTTCAAAATAGTCATATACTCCGCATGAGACACAAAATGGGCCACGGAACTCAATTACCAGTCTGTTACCGTCAAAACTTACAAGCTTAGCCTCCGCCTCAGGACTCCTATATTGGTTGAATACCTTAATTGCATCAGGTATGATCTTTTTAGTACTCTCCACAAAGAGAAAACAACAAACTACAACTATTAATTTTTAATTTTCAAATCAGAGCCTAATTTCTTCCTTTGAATCAACGTTTTTTTAAGACAGACAACAGAAATATACTGTTAGACTGTATGTTTGAAGTTAGAGAAATAGAGGGATCTAAATTTTCTAGATATGACAAAAATCTTGAAAATGAGCCATTATGGTACAAGGATGCAATAATATATGAAGTTCATGTTAAGACTTTTTATGATAGCAATGGGGATGGCATAGGAGACTTTGAGGGTCTCACGGCAAAACTTGACCATCTTAAAGATTTGGGCATAACTGCAATTTGGCTTCTGCCTTTCTATCCCTCACCACTTAAAGATGACGGCTACGACATAACAGATTATTTTAATATCCACCCACAGTATGGAACTCTTAAAGATTTTAAAGAGTTTTTGAGAGAAGCACACAAGAGAGGCATAAGAGTAATTACAGAACTTGTCTTGAACCATACCTCTGATGAACACCCATGGTTCCAAAGATCAAGAAGGGCTGTGCTTGGTTCAAAGTGGAGGAATTTATATGTTTGGAGCGACAGCCCTGAAAGATACAAAGAAGCCAGAATAATCTTCAAGGATTTTGAAACATCAAATTGGAGATGGGATCCTGTGGCTAAGGCTTATTATTGGCACAGATTTTACTCACACCAGCCTGAACTTAACTACGATAATAAGCATGCTCAAAAAGCTGCCACAGATGTGATTAACTTTTGGCTGGATATGGGTGTAGATGGTTTACGTTTAGATGCTGTGCCATATTTGTTTGAGAGAGAAGGCACAAATTGCGAGAACCTACCCGAGACCCACTTATTTTTAAAGAAGTTAAGAGCACACGTTGATACCAATTTTAAGAACAAAATGCTCCTTGCAGAAGCAAACCAATGGCCTACTGATGCAGTCGCTTACTTTGGCGAGGGAAATGAATGCCATATGGCCTATCATTTTCCTTTGATGCCACGTATGTTTATGGCAATTCAGATGGAGGATCGTTTCCCGATAATAGAAATATTGGAACATACCCCAAAAATTCCGGAGAACTGCCAGTGGGCTCTATTTCTGAGAAATCATGATGAACTGACACTTGAGATGGTGACTGATGAGGAAAGAGACTACATGTATAAGATGTATGCAAAAGACAAACAGGCTAGAATAAATTTGGGCATACGCAGACGACTAGCTCCTCTTCTTGGGAACGATAGAAAAAAAATTGAGTTAATGAACTTCCTGTTGTTCACGATGCCTGGAACACCTGTAATCTACTATGGCGATGAGATTGGAATGGGGGATCACTATTATCTTGGAGATAGAAACGGTGTAAGAACCCCTATGCAATGGAATGCAAATATCAACGCAGGTTTTTCGAAAGCTAACCCACAGAAACTATATCTGCCCGTCATAATCGATCCTGAATACCACTACCAGACAGTTAATGCCGAGAATCAACAGAATCAATCATCATTGCTATGGTGGATGAAGAAAATGATCAATATTAGGAAGCGTTTCAAAGCGTTCAGCCGTGGAAAGATAGATTTTCTCTCTCCAGATAACACTAGGATACTTGCATTCATCAGAAAGTATGAAGACGAAAAACTTCTTGTAGCTGCCAATTTATCAAGAAACCCACAAGTTGCGGAGTTAGACCTCTCTCAATACTCTGAATTCATTCCACAAGATGCCTTTGGAGGAACATCCTTTCCTCCAGTTGGTAAATCACGTTATATGCTTACCTTTGCTCCCTATGGTTACTATATTCTCGCACTAACAGAGCAGGTAAGTGCCGTTGTACCTCCATGCACCACAAAGCTACACTTTGAGAAGAAAACATTAGATCTCACTGATGAAAAGAATGTAGAAAGGTTAGAGTCTCTGTTGCCTGCCTACATTTCGAGCTGTCGATGGTTTGGCGGCAAAGCACGCCAGATAGAGCGAATCAAAATTAAGGAGAAGTTGAATATCGAGACAGTTGATTCCATCAATTTCATCCTGATAATAGATGTGGATTATAAAGAAGGTTTTACAGAAGCATATTTGCTGCCAGTAGCCTACGCCTCTGGAGAGACAGCCAAGCAGATTTGTAAAGACCATCCTCACGCCGTAATTGCTACTTTAGAGGATGAGGAAAGAATAATCTATGATTGTGCATGTGATGAAAAATTTCAAAGAAGGCTACTAAGTTTAATTTTTAGAAGGCAGACGGTAAAAGGCTCCAAAGGAGAACTTGTAGGAATACCTCGCAAGCAACTTAGAAAGAGCATTAGCTTAGAACAACTAGATGACCTGCAATCTCGCTTACTCGGTGCTGAACAAAGTAACACATCCATAATATTCAAAGATAAATTCATACTTAAACTCATCAGGCGAGTTGAACAGGGCATAAACCCAGAACTGGACATAGGTGACATGCTTACAAAGATATCATTCCCGAATATACCTCCGCTTCTTGGGGACATACGATACACGGAAGGTGAATCAGAACCAGTGATCATAGCGATGCTCCAAGGATTTATCAAGAGCGGAGGAGATGCCTGGAAACTTTATCTTGATGAAAATGAGAGATACTTCGAAAGGGTTCTTTCACAGAAAGATAGATTGCCTGAAATAACAATTTCTCCATCTATTTTAGAATTAACACAAAGTGAAATTCCTGAGCAACTTACCGAGTTAACCACCCCAACCTTTATCGAAATGACTGCCCTCTTAGGGAAGAGAACTGGAGAATTTCATATGGCACTTCTGGCAGATAAGGAAAATCCTGATTTTGCGCCAGAAACATTTAGTTACCATTATCAGGCTTCCGTTTCACAATCTATGATTAGTTATGCAGAAAGAATTCTTGAGTTAGCAGATAAATTAATAAAACCTAAACCTGGTGTCTGGAAAGAGTGGGGAGGCATAACCGAAAGCCGCGAACTAATCGTCGAACGCTTTAAGGCTCTTAGGCAGAGAAAGAAAGGGTTAGAAGACATTATAGCACATCGCGACATGATTAAGGAGCGTTTTAGAGCTCTTCAACAGAGAAAGATTGAAGCTTTAAAACTGCGTGTCCATGGTGACTATCATCTCGGACAGGTTCTTTACACCGGCAAAGATTTTATCATGATAGACTTCGAAGGAGAACCCGCAAGATCTTTGAGCGATAGAAGACTTAAGCGGTCACCTTTACGTGATGTTGCGGGGATGATAAGATCATTTCACTATGTGGCATATATGGGATTGTTCAAACATGATCCGCTCAAACCTGAAGAAAACGCTCTTCTTGAAAAATGGGCTGACTTATGGTACAAGATTATTGCCGCAACATTCCTCAAGGCATACCTAAACACTATTACAGATACAGGCATAGCTCCTAAAGATCTAGATATACTGTCCGTGCTGTTAGATGCATTTCTTTTGGAAAAAGCCATCTACGAACTGGGTTATGAAATGAACAATAGACCTGATTGGATGGTTATCCCTATTAGGGGAATCAAAGATTTACTGAGAATCTAACATCTGATAAAAAAGTTCAATTGAAAATTGAACCTAAAGGTAAAAACTAAGATTATTACAATGTATATGTTTATGATATATTTACAAGCTAACATCTAGTTATCTAAAAAATATTAGTGCCGTTACCGATCATTAGCTGAAATCTCAACCTCGCCATTCCTCACTTGCTGAATGAATCGGGAGAAATCGTGTATTGATTTTTCAGGAGGTGGACCTTTAAGAATGATTTCCACTATCAGATTTTCCAGCAACCTTGCAGTATATTCACCAAAAAGTTCTGCTACAGAATCATGGAACTTTCCTGGCTGGGTTAAAATTATATCCAAACCTGAGTTAAACTTCCTTTTGAGATGAGATACCAGAAGGGGTTTAAAATAATTACCAGTTAGTTTCAGAGCTTTTTCAGCTGAATATAATATTGCATTATCTTTATGTGTGGACAATCATGCTCTTCTCGGGTGAATAATAAGACCTTTATCTGTTATGTCGAATGACAGCACTCTTTTTTCATGCGCTGAACCTCTTGTTTTGAGAATCAATATCTCCCTCAGTAGCTTGTCTTTCAACTCACGGTATCGCATGAGAATAATGTTGTCTGCCAAGGCTGAAATGCCTGAATGTGATTCAGTCTGTTGCATTCTCAAGGTGGAGGTAAGAAAGGCCGTTAAATTTTTCTCTTTACATAATAATTGGAAATAACGCATGAACTCTATAAAACCAACTTCAGGGAACGTGTGTTGTATAGCCGAAACACTATCAATTCCAAGAACGGTGGGTTGAAATAAATCAATGATATCCTTCAACATTCTGTAGTAATGTAGGGGGGACATTGCTTCAGGTATAAAAGCCTGAATTCGAAACTTTTCTTTCAGTTGTTCAAACTCCACGCCCAAACCCTGAAGCATTCTTGTTATTTGGCCTACAGGCTCCTCAAAGGACACAAAGAGAGCCTTCTCACCTTTCTCAGCATTGTTAAGAAGAAAATATAGACATAACGTGGTCTTCCCAATTCCTGGTGCACCCTCAACCAACGTGACGGAGCTTCTGAAAACGCCCCCAGACAACATCGCATCTAAACCTTCAATGCCAGTATTCAATTTATCTGTTGGAGCTGATTCTACTGTTATTTCTCTAGCCGGCCTAGTTGGAAGAACTATAAAGCCTAGCCCATTGTATCTTCGATCGATCAAATATTCAAGTGAGGTGTGCCCTAAACTGGTGCCTCTCATTTTAGGTATCTCTAAAATCCTTTGGGTAACTTTTTCGCTCAGAATGTGGCGTAAACGTATGACGCCGTCAGCGATAAATTCTTCAACACCAAACTCTGTCTTATTCTCGCCATACGGCATTTCGCCAATAACAATCGCTGTAACACCCATACCTTTCACAAGCCTGCTGAGTACTGAGTGTAGGAATATTCTGGCTTCGGATAAACCAAAAGTTTGTAGAAGGGCGCTAAGAGAATCGATTACGAGCCTTTTGGCACCGAAATTGAAGACTGTGTCAAACACCATCTCCACTGCTTTTTTCATACCTGCTTCGTCCATCGTAGCAAAATCCATAAATTTGAAGAGATTTTTTTCTTCAAGAGATCTCATATCTATGCCTAGTTTTTCCATGTTCTGAAAATAATCAACTTTATCTTCGGCAAAGGAAACGTATATTCCCTTTTCATCATATTGGGCTACTCCATTATGTAGGAATTGTGTTGAAAGTATCGTCTTTCCAGTTCCGGCATTTCCAGACAAGAGAATCAGACTGTTCCGGGGTAAACCTCCTCCAATAACCTTATCTAACTCGTCTATTCCAAAAGGAACTCTATCCATGTTTCTCTTCTTCTCTATATTCAATTACTGATTTTTAACTTTTCAAAGAGTGGTATTGAACTTTTTAAAAAAAAAGATGAAATTATCGCAATTGATTAGACAAAAAAATGATAGATGTAATTAATTATACTGCACAAATTGCAATTTAAGCGGTATAACAAAGTTAATGTCTAATACTATAGGCCTACTTAAAGCGAACGTTTCAAACTGTTAATTCGTCTTTCAACTATTCCATGGAGCTCCCTACGCAATTTTTCTCCTGTTAAACGTTTTTTTCTAAGCTTCGCAATTTGCATTACAAGTATCTTATCTCCTAGGAATTTAATCCAATTCTCAAAGTCCTTTCTAGATAGGTGAAATTCAACAGACCGGGTGTCAACATCGTTAAGAGCGTCACAAAAACTTTTTAAATTCGAGGCGTATTTGCCAGTATATAATTCAACATCAACATGAAAGTGAAATGCTTTATCGCTAGGCATGTCAGATAGAAGCTTTTTAGTTATTTCTTTTTTAGACAACTTTATTCTCCCCCTTAAATTCGAATTAGACATCCATAATCTTATGAGACGTATATAATAAACATTTAATTTGATTTTCATTGTAAGATATTAAGTTTTCAAGTTCGAAGTACTAGTGGTTTCCAGTGACTACCAATACATGTGCAGGTTCCCTATGTGGATCTAGGTGAACATAGCTCTTCTCGCCCCGCCATTTGTAGATCGCACCAGTTATGAGATCCTGAACCTCATAATTTTCTCCAGAATTAATTCCAAACTCATTAATTGGAACATGTACGAAAGAGTTTCGAGGTTCGAAGGGATTGAGATTTACGACCACAAGTATAATATTGCTTTTGTCTTTAGTCCACTTCCCGTAAAATAAGATATCCTCATTATCTGCTATAAGCAATTTTAAATTTTGCGAAGATTGGAGTGCTTCATTTTCCCTTCGGATTTTGTTTATGCGTGTTATGAAACTTTTTATGTTGCCTGGTCGATCCCAATCCCAAACCTTGTGCTGATATTTTTCTGAATACAGGTATTCTTCAGTGCCAGGCTTAGCGCGATTTTCACACAACTCATAACCATTGCATATACCGTATACGGATGAGAGCGTTGCTGCGAGAACTAGCCTTACCTTAAATGCTTGCTTACCTCCTTTCTGC